>NZ_QUOU01000001.1:4200000-4500000 GCF_003390335.1 Thalassotalea euphylliae | reverse complement strand
ATTATACTGACTTATCGGCTAATCAGCTAATGTTTGGGCAACTGGGGTCACGAGGCGCGCGTAATTACGCGACAGTGCTCTCCTGAAAATGAAAAGAAAGAGATTTTGATGAGCGTAAATGAAACGAATTTAGTGTGGCTAGATCTGGAGATGACAGGATTAGAGCCCGCGCACGATGTTATCCTGGAGATCGCAACGATTGTCACTGACAGCCAGTTAAATGTACTTGCCGAAGGGCCTGTATTTGCTATCCATCAAAGTGATGATGTGCTCGACAACATGAGCGAGTGGTGTATTGAACATCACGGTAAATCAGGGCTTACTGATCGTTGTCGCCAAAGTACGACAGATTTAGCCACAGCAAGCGCGGCCACCATTGAGTTTATTAGCCAATATGTACCGAAAGGCAAGTCGCCCATGTGTGGCAATAGCATTGGTCAAGATCGCCGCTTTATCAATAAGTACATGCCTGACTTTGAAGATTACTTCCACTACCGCAACCTAGACGTGAGTACGGTAAAAGAATTAGCGCGTCGCTGGAAACCTGAGGTATTGGACAAAGTGAAGAAAACCGGTGCTCATTTAGCGCTGGATGATATTCGCGAATCAATCGAAGAGCTAAAAGTGTATCAAGAGCACTTTTTTAAGCTTTAGTTGAAGTTAGTTGAATTAGTTCACGGAAAACTTGACAAGCAATACGCTGGCAGCGAAGGCCAGCAAAAAAGCGACAGTACCCATACCTTCGTTAACGTCGCTTTTTTGCTTTGTGGTGAGGTGATTGCGAGCTATACACTTGCTTGGCGCCACAGCTGTTTGCCCAGCTGTTGGTGTTGATGCCAATCACCTTGCAAAATCCAGTCAACCAGATGCTTAGCCACGTCAGGTAAAGGTTTAGCTTGACTAGCCTGCGCCGCGTTTAACCAATCGCTCACTTTAGTTGTGGTGACTTTATCAATAACCGTTGCATAGTCGAGCTGCTCAAGCGCTAACGCGTTAGAGTGTTGTTCCATTTGACCATGGAGTGGCTTAGTCAGTATTGGCTTGCCTAGGTGTAAGCACTCACTTATCAGTTCGAAGCCACTATTGCATATCACCGCTTTGGCACTGGCGAGATCTTGTTTAAACGCTTGATAGCTGGTTTGTCTCAAACTAACGTTTGCTTGCTCTCCATCAGTTAACTCAGGTGAATATTGTTTGAAGTGATATTGCGGTAGCTGATTGAGTATCGCGCTAATTTGTGTTTGATTTTCAAACGGCAAATACACGACAACATGTTCACCACGGTTTGTTGCCGCTAATGTGGTATCGATAATTGGCGGTAGGACATTGTCACTGTAGGGATGCCAGTGCAGTCCAATGGCATTTTGGGCAGGGGCAAAGTTGCGCATGAGCCACTTAGCCATGATTGACTCACCCGCTAATGGCGTATTTTCGCCAAACGCATATTGATGCCCAATACCAAGCACAGGCTTACCTTGTCGCTTGCCAGCCCAAGCGGATACGGGTTCAAAATCTGTGATCACTAGATCGTAATCTGCCAACGACAACGCGCGAATATCGCGATAAAAGCCCAATAGGCTATTTTGCCAAAAGGTGCTGAGATAATTGATTTTTCCGTTTTTAGTGGCAAAAGTGAGGCCTTTGCGGTGTATGAAATCACCAAAGATTTCCATATCAAAGAGTTTTTCTTTATCTCGACCTGAAATCAGGTAGGTAACGTCTACAGCGTTTTCTTTGAGGTACTTTGCTAAGATTCTTGCGCGTGAGATGTGACCATTGCCTGTGCCTTGAATACCGAACAGTATCTTCATACGGCGTAAATGACTCCAAGTAAAATGACTGAACCTAAGGTGGCGCCCGCTAAAATATCTGACGGGAAATGCACGCCTAAAATTACCCTTGATGCACCAACAGCACACGCCCACAAGTAGATTGGCAGCGCGATAACTCCGAGTTCAGCGACTAATAAGCCGGCCAGTAAAAATGCCGCCATGGTATGGCCGGACGGAAAGCTGAACTTGTCTGAGGGCTGCACTAAACACGAAAAGTTGGGCACGATATCCGGTGGTCTACGGCGTTTTAGCATGTTTTTCAGCACAAAATATATCAATCGTTCGATGGCAAAAGCCGTTAGCGCCAGAATGAAAAAGCTCAGGCTTTGGCTAATAATGGCGACAAGCAGTGGCAGCAAAACTTGCATGTAGCCATCACCGGTGCGCGATACCGCGCGTACACAACTGATGAACTTGTGATGGTAACGCGATTTAACACACCAACGTAAGATGCGTAAATCGTATTGATACATATCATTTAAGACCGTCATATCGCCAAGATAAAAGGTGAATGTGACCGTTGGTTGACAAAAATGTGTCTATTTAGTGAACAGCTTGTTCGAAGTGATGTCAGGAAAAAGCTTGAAGGTCAGACCAGTTTTGTCAACAATGGATTACCTGATCCCGATAACAACACCTAAAAGGATACCGTATGGCAAACAAATTTAGTAAAGCGGTGGCTGCGATATACAAGTTGCCGACATTTTGTCATAGCTATTTGCTCACTAAGTTATTTTGCTCACAAGTAAAGTATGCCGGAACTTCACGCGTAAAATTACAGCGCATCTCGAACCAAGAGGTTGAGCTAACGCTTGCCAACATTAAACGCGTGCAAAACCACATTGGTGGTGTTCATGCCATTGCCGCATCGTTACTCGCCGAATCGGCGACGGGTATTGTTTTTGGTATGAATGTCCCAGATAGCCACTTGCCATTGTTAAAGTCGATGACGGTAAATTACAACAGGCGTATGCAGGGGGCACTAACGGCGAAAGCGCAGTTGAGCGACGCACAAATCACCGCTATTACCAGCGAGGAAAAAGGGGATATGCTAGTGCCAGTCACGATTACTGATGAATCAGGGCAAGCGCCGATTGAATGTTTAATGAATTGGGCTTGGGTGCCGAAAAAGCGCAAGTAACCTAAGCCCCAAACAAGTACAAACGCTAAGGCAACATACCAGCGCTTTACACTCGACCAAGCATCTAGCATTATTAATCGACACTTTAACGACTAATACTGCGAAATGCTTGTCAGCGCTTATCTCGTCGATAAGTTGTCATGTCAACGCAACCAGTGATGGATTATTGGGTTAACTGACCCGGGTTAACAACATGACATACGCCGTGAATATTAAGCCCATTACCGCTAAAAAACTCAGCGTTTTGCTTATCGCCGCTGTGGCGCTTTTCGTATTTGCTGCAGGTATGGCAAGTACCGCATTTGTGATTCAACAGCGCAGTTTAGCGCATATCAACCAAGAGCAATTGCCCCGCGTTTATGGTGACTTTAACCAGCTAGTGAAGATAAGTCGGTTGATCGAGTCGCTCAATAAAGTGCAGCTGTCATCGGCAGTGCCAGCAATGGTTGAACAGCACACAGAGTGGGCAGCATCCGCTAAACTCGCTTTTCAATCGTTGCGCGCTAACCGCTTACAGTTTTCGGCGCTTGAAGCATTGATTAACTTTGACCGCGCGACCCTGAATCGACTCAGTGAAAATGCTAACCGCAATGCCATGCTGACCCAACTGGCAATCGAGCGAGTCGAAGTGGCTCTTGCCTTGCTGGCAAATTCAAGAGATCAGCAGCCACTGGCACTCAACACTGCCTTACGCTTGTTAAAGACCTCATTAGAAGCCATTGCTAAGCAACCTGTACCCCTTGAGCAAGCGTCGATAACCGCACAAATAGAACAGCTGTCTCAATGGCTTGCACTGCAACGCGCAAACGGAAATCGCAACACTTCCAATACGCTAGTTGAGGCGATTCGCTTACTGGTGGGCATTTTTACTGATGAGCACGCCTTGTTTGGCAAATGGCAGGGACAACAGCGATTATATGGACAATTTAACACTCAGGTTGAGCAGGCGATCGCTGAGCTGATCAACTATCGCGAACAGCTAAGTCGCAACAATGCGATTAACGGCACGCGCATTGATCCAGATGCTGCTATTCGCTTTCGAGGTTATTCAGTGCTATTGAGCGATGCTGTGGTTTGGCTAGCAAGTTTGGCGGCGGGCTTTTTTATCATTGCATTAATCCTTGTATCGCGTTTACACAAACGTCACCATCAACGTTTAGATCAGCTGGTGGGATTCACCTCGGCGGTGTTGTCTGATCAAAACGGTACGTACTTACAACAGGTTGTTGCGCAAACACAGCAAGGGAAGATCACAGAGCAACAGCGCGAGCTTGCGAAAGCGCTCACAACGAGACTGAGTCACACCTACTCACAAGCGTATGTTGATAATTTGCAAGCTCGCCATCGAGCGAGTCGGGAACAACTGGCGTTGTGCGCGGCAACGTGGCAATGGCGATGTTCAAATGGTGTCGTGGATTTCTCTCAACGCTTGAGTTCATCCTTGCTAGCGCAGCTCAGTGCGCCAGATGAATTGAGCTTTTCTTTGAGGGCAGTACGGCGCGCTATCGGCAAGGAAAATTTTCACAGGCTGCTGGAAGCGAGTCATAGTGCCACTGAGCTATATCAGTCTCACTCTCTGCCACAGCCACAGAGCTGTTTGATCGCGTTAGGCGATGGTGTGTATTGTCAGGTAAAAATCACCTATCGCGAAGGACAGTGGTCAGGCACGCTGGTCGATCAAACGGCATTACATACCAAAATCAACACACTAAAAAAACAACTCACTGGGCAAAAAAACTCACTTGAGGAACAACGCCAATCGTCGATACAAGGCACCTCAAGTGACTATCAGGCGCTTAGTAAAATGCTTATACAAGGAGCGCTGCAAAGTCAGGGTATGATGCTAAGTGAGGCCGATACTAGTACGCAATCCGTCAACGACAAAGCTTTGCTGAGGGCGTTGAGTCGTCTTGATGAATTACAAACGATGGCGATGCTGTCAACCCAACAGCGCAACCGCGAAGCGCAAGATATTGATGTGCATCAGCTTAACGCAGCCATCATTGCGAATTTGAACAGGGAATTTATCAGTCGTAAGCACAGCGTTGCCATTTTCCACGAAGACAATATTCACGCACATGTCAATTTAGATGTAGACTTCTATACGCGTTTACTGACAGGCTTTAGTAACTTGATGCTGGCGGGGCTACATAAACAGCAGCTATTGATTAAGTTGGCAGCCATCGACCAAACCAAAGGTCAGCAAACCTGGCAGCTCAGTTTCGCGCTACTGACGCCAGCCTCCGCACAGACGCAAAGCAGTCAGCAGGCGTGTTCGCAACCACTTGCTGACTTAATCAAAGATCCTAGTAGCCAGCATTGTCATCACACACGCTATTGCCAACAAATGTTAACGGCCTTGCGCGGCCAGCTTGTCACTATTAAGCAGCAAGCAACAAGTGTCGAGTTAGTCTTAAACCTGCCCGTTGCCTTGCTTGACGTTGCTGAAAATACGCCAGCCAGCACACGGTTAACGCATGCCAAAGTGCTCGTGTTAAGCGCACAGACGGCGCTTGCTGAGAGCATCTCTCTCTCGTTGGCCTCAACCAAGGTTGAATGTCAGCAGATTAACAACATGGAAGCGTTTTACGCTCGGTGCAGTGCAGTACAAATCAAGCAGCGAAAAGTGGATGCGGTGGTGGTCTGTGAAGGGCTGTCACGAGAATATTCAGCAATAGATAAACACATCAAAAGCTTGGCTGACAAGGTGCGTCCATTCGTCGTGCTATTGCAGGACAAGCCACACAACTTAGCGACGACGGGATTACACGCATTAACCGCGCGAGCGATTACACCGACTTGCTTGCAAGCGACTATTGCTCAAGGTTTAACGGGTAAAACACCAGATACTGCGCTAATTTCGGCTGACACGTTAAGTCCTCATCAATTTGTACATACTCATGTTGCGCTGCTACTGGCGGTTAAACAGGTTGAGCGCCACCAAGCATTGATCAATTTGCTCACATGGCTGGGCTTTCAAGTCACCTTAGTTGTTGATGCTGTTTCTATGCATAACCACTGGCGCAGTGGCAGGTTTTTAGTACTCATTAATGAATTTACCCTACCACGTGAACTAACACCGCTGGTAGGACAGGGGGTGACTCGCGGTGTCTTTACACTAAGTAATAGCGAGCAGAGCACAGCTGTTGAGCAAGAGCAAGTTGCCGAAAAAGCCTTACTTCAAGAAACAGAAGAACAACAAGATAAGCACCAAGATTTCGCTAAATCATGGCATGTTGCAACAGTTGCTGGTGGCTTGGGTGATTTAAGTGGCTTTGACCTTGATGGCTGGATGCAACGCCTGTCTCCATGGTTAATCACACGCTCTGTGGGCACGAAAATTCCTCACGTAACATCAACGCGAGCTGCACATACACCTGCTGGGACGGGGTTAACCGGGCTGGCATTTGCCAGTCAGCTCGATGAACTGATGCCAGCTGCGTTCGATCTCGCCAACTATGCGCAAAATCAAGGCTCGGCTGAGTTGGCAGCATTTATGATTGACGATTATATCGAGCAGTTGGTGATTATTGCGCGTCAACTGACAGAGCAAGTGAAATACGAAGATAACCAGACGTTACTGGCGACGCTTGCAGACATGTCAGTTATTGCCCATATCCTTTCTGCGCAAGGGCTAGTACAGCTTTCGTTGCAGTTTGAACACGCCTTAAAAAATCAATCAAACATGGGGATTGAACGTATACTTGGGCAAATGAAACGAGAAATCGTCTTGATCAAGCAATATGCGGATGCGATTTAGGAAAGTATGTCGACAATAACTCAAACTAACGCCCAAGTGATTAGCCCGTGTGTACGCAATTGCTGCCTCAATCGCGCGGATTATTGCTTAGGTTGCAAACGCCATATCGATGAAATTGTCGGTTGGCGCGCACTCAGCGAAGCGCTTGGCAATTATGACGCAGCTTACAGCGCGAGATATTGGTGATTAGCACTTGGCTTTTTTAGCATTTGGTTTTGTTAGCACAATCGGCTGTGGTTAAGCATCTCTAGGTAAGCCTTTTTCTATTGCTCTGATCAACCGCTGGTTTAGGCGTTTTGTCTTATTGTCATTGGCGTTGTCGTGATTAGTACTAGTGCTATTGGCTTCGTTATCCTGCAATAGAGTGTCATTTCTCGGGACATTCACCGCGATACTGTGCTGCTTTGCGGCCTGCTCGGCCAACGCCCATTCGATGTGCTCGAGCACCATCTTTGCGGCTTGCTCAGACGACTCGTCTCTAAGCTGCGCGGCTCTTGCTGTTAGTGCACCAACTATTGCTGGTTGAAACGGGGCATTGCCCAAAGCTACGGCAATATTGCGCAACCAACTGTGATAACCAATACGTCTAATGGGGCTGCCTTCGGTGCGCGATAAAAACTCCGACTCACGCCATGCAAATAACGTCAATAAAGTACTGCCATCAAGTTGCTGGCGAGGGTGAAAATCAACTTCCTCGGTCAATGAGCTGAATTTGTTCCACGGGCAAATTAGCTGGCAATCATCGCAGCCATAGATGCGATTGCCGAGCGCTTTGCGAAACTCAACCGGAATAGCGCTTTGATTTTCTATCGTTAAATACGAAATACACCGCTTGGCATCGACAACATAAGGCTCAACAATGGCATTGGTTGGGCAAATTTTCATACAGGCCACACAATGACCACATTGATTACTGGGGGCGTTGTCCACGGGTAATGGCAAATTCACCAGTAATTCGCCCAAGAAAAACCAAGAGCCAGCTTCTTGATTGATCAACAAACTGTGTTTACCCACCCAGCCAAGCCCCGCTTTTTCGGCGAGCGGTCGCTCTAACACAGGAGCTGAATCAACAAATGGACGAAAGTTGAATTCAGTGCAGTAGTCTTGAATTTTTTTACCCAGCTGTTGCAAACGCTTGCGCATCAATTTGTGGTAGTCGCGACCCAGTGCGTAGCGACTGACATAGCCAAGCTCTTTATCTTTGAGGGTTGCCGCAAATTTTGCGTTAGGGGGTAAATAGTTCATGCGAGCGCTAATCACACGTACTGTGCCCGGCTCAAGCTCATTTGGCCTTGCGCGCATCATGCCATGGCGCGCCATGTAATCCATTTCGCCGTGATACTGATTGTCTAACCAAGCTTGTAAACGCGGTTCGTGTTCACTGAGGTCAATGTCGGCAATGCCCAGTTGAGCAAAACCAAGTGATTGCCCCCAAAGCTTGATTTTTTCTGCAAGATCCTGATAGTTGATAGCGGCAGTCATCAATGGTGAGTAAAAATGGATGTAATAAAATTGAGCGCTAGTTTACCACAGCCTGTTTACAGTGCGAATGAGGTACTAGCAAACGAAGCCGCAGCAGCGAGCGCCAAAGGTGTGCCGCTATTTGCCCTTATGCAAGCCGCAGGTAAAGCCGCGTTTGAACTGATAAGTCTGCACGCTGAGCAAGCCAGCTCAGTGTTAATTATTGCTGGCAAAGGCAACAATGGCGGCGATGGCTATATTTTGGCGCGTCACTGCGCTGCAGCTGGCTATGTTGTTTCATTGCTCGTACTGGCCAGCGAAGATAAAATTACTGGTGACGCGGCTAAAGCACTGGCGATGCTCGATCCCAACAGTGTTAACTTGCGTTTTGAACCAGATTTAGCCAAAGCCAACGAGCTGATTGCCGATTATGAAGGTGACTGGCTAGTCGACGCGATTTTTGGCATTGGTTTACGGGGCAAGTTAACCCGTGCGTGGCAGCAGCTGCTGACCACGATTAACGACCATTACAGTCAAATCTTGAGTTTAGATATTCCATCCGGCCTTTGTGCTAGCACTGGGCATGTTGACAGCATCGCCGTTGCCGCAGACTTCACGGTGACGTTTATCGCCCTCAAACAAGGATTACTCACCGGCAAAGCCGCGAATTACATTGGCGATTTATGGTTGGCGACGTTAGCTGTGCAAAACGAGTTCGTGCAAACCATACCGGCGCAAGTATTTGCACAAGGCACCACTGGCTTACCCGGCATAGCACCAAGGCGGCCAACCATCCACAAAGGCAGTATTGGCCTAGTGTTGGCATTGGGAGGAAATTTAGGTATGCCGGGGGCCATACGCATGGCGGCTGAGTCTGCTCTGCGCGCTGGCGCGGCACTGGTGGCGGTTGGCTGCCACCAAGACAACCAAGCCATTGTTGTGCAAGGGCGACCAGAGTTGATGTTAGCCCCCAGCGAACCAGAACGTTTAGTGGCATCGTCGTATACCGACAAGGCGAAAGTTATTCTGATCGGCCCAGGTCTTGGTCGTGATGCTTGGGCAAATCAACTGGTACAGGCAGCGATAAAAGCTGAAAAGCCTATGGTGGTAGATGCAGATGCACTAATCGCAATGAAAGCGCTAGGTGCCCGAAGCGACAATTGGGTGCTAACTCCTCACCCGGGCGAGGCGGCTTTCCTGCTCGATTGCGATATTGCCGCAATAGAAGCGGATCGCTTTGCTGCGGTGCGGGCTATTGCTGAGCAGTTTGGTGGAGTTTGCGTGCTTAAAGGGGCGGGCAGCCTTATTTGTGATGGTCAGCAAGTTATCGTCAACACCACAGGCAATGCTGGTATGGCATCGGGTGGCATGGGAGACGTATTATCAGGCATAATAGCGGCATTAATACTTCAAACAGGCTCTTTGATGGATGCGACCCGACTGGCGGTCAGTATTCACGGGCAAGCTGCTGAACACGTCACCCAGAACACTGGGATGCGTGGTTTATTGGCAAGTGACCTGTTTGAGCCAATAAGACAATTAGTAAATCAATATTAATGATATGAAAAAACAATATTTCCTTGCTGATGAAGCGGCAACTGTCGGCTTGGGTACAGCGTTAGCCGAGGTCGTGAAGAATCATTTGCAACAAGGTATTACCGTTTTTTTGAACGGCGACCTGGGTGCCGGTAAAACCACGCTAACCCGAGGTTTTGTCCGTGGCATGGGTCATCAAGGCAATGTTAAAAGCCCGACTTATACCTTGGTCGAGCCATATGAATTAGCACCATGGCAGGTCTATCACTTTGATCTCTATCGATTAGCTGACCCAGAAGAACTTGAGTTTATGGGCATAAGAGATTACTTTACCGACAAGAGTTGTAGTTTTATTGAGTGGCCAGAAAAGGGCCAAGGGCTGCTAGCTTCGCCAGATCTGATTATTGATTTGGCATACCAAAACGAACAGCGCATCGTGCAGTTAACCAGTGAATCGTCATTGGGGGAGCAGCTGCTAAACGCCTTGTCTTTAACTTACCAAGGCAGTCAGATTCAGGACACTCATTTTCAGGGTAGTAAAGTATAGATGATTTGGCATCGCACTAGCTTAGCATATGTGATCTTGCTGACCCTTTGCCTGGTTAGTAGTGAAGCCGTTGCGAGTAACAAAATTAAAGGGGTGCGGGTGTGGCCAGCACCAGAAAATACCCGTATTGTTTTTGATTTGTCGAGCAAACCTGATTACAGCTACTTTAGCTTGTCATCGCCGAATCGCTTAGTCATTGATTTTAAGCAGAGTAGCAATGCCGTTGCACTGAGTAAGCTGGCTAAAAATGATAAGCGCATACTGAAAGTACGCACCAGTAAGGCCAAGCAGAAAGGCGCGACACGGATAGTGTTAGAGCTTGCTCAATCTTATCAAACCACTATTTTTCCACTCGCACCTGCGGGCCAGTATGGCAATCGGCTCGTGGTTGATTTATACGATAAAAAGTCACTAGACAAGCAAACGGTTCGCGTAGAGAGCAAGAAAAAGCGCGACATTGTCGTTGCTATTGTGGCAGGCCATGGCGGGGAAGATCCCGGTTCAATTGGGCCAAGAGGCACCTATGAAAAGCATGTGACGCTCAGTATTTCCAAGAAATTAGCCAAGCTGATCAATAACAAGCCTGGCCTTAGTGCTAAACTCATTCGCACCGGCGATTATTACATTAACCATAATCGCAAAACGCAGCTGGCACGCAAATACAAAGCGGATCTCTTGATTTCTATTCACGCCGATGCCTTTACCTCACCTCAGCCAAGCGGTGCATCCGTGTTGGTGCAAGACCCTCGCCGCGCCAATTCTGAATTCGCCAAGTGGATTGCCAACCGTCAAAAAGAATCAGAATTGTTAGGTGGAGCAGGCGATACCATCAGGAAAACCAAGGATAAAAACTTAGCGTTAACGCTTGCTGATATGAAAAAAGAGCACACCATGGCAAGTAGCTATGATTTTGCAGAGCACGCGGTGAAACAGTTGAAAAAAGTCACCAAGCTGCATAAAAAGCGCCCGGAGGGCTTGAGCCTTGCGGTATTGAAATCTTCTGATATCCCATCGGTGCTGATTGAAACAGGCTTTATCTCTAACCCAACCGAAGAGCGTAACTTAAATAGCAGTAGACACCAGCAAAAGCTCGCGAAATCTATTTTTACCGCAGTTCATGATTATTTTATGGACTCGCCTCCTGCGGGCACCTTGTACGCATCGATTGGCTACAAAAAACACCGTGTTGCTAAAGGCGAGTCGCTATCTGTGTTGGCGCAACGCTATAAGGTCTCTGTTGGCCAGCTAAAATCAGCGAACAATTTACGCAGTAACACCGTGCGTGTTGGTCAAACACTGAAAATCCCCAGAGCATAATCATGGGCATTGAAATCTTACCCGCTCGTCTGGCCAACCAAATTGCCGCGGGCGAAGTGGTTGAGCGCCCAGCATCGGTTGTCAAAGAGTTGATCGAAAACAGCCTAGATGCCGGTGCCACCAAAATTGCTATCGATATTGAGAAAGGTGGAGCCAAACTTATCCGAATTGCGGATAACGGCAAGGGGATCGTTAAAGACGAGCTAACACTTGCCCTTAGTCGGCACGCTACCAGTAAAATTAAAGATCTTGATGATTTGGAAGCGATTGCCAGTTTGGGCTTCCGTGGCGAAGCACTGGCCAGTATCAGCTCGGTGTCGCGGTTAACGCTCACCTCAAAGCCCGCAGCGCAAGAAAATGCCTGGCAAGCGTTTGCCACAGGCCGCGATATGGCGGTTACTGTGCAACCTGCGGCGCACCCCAATGGCACGACCATTGAAGTTAACGATCTGTTTTTTAATACGCCTGCGCGCCGTAAATTTTTACGCACTGAAAAAACTGAATTTAATCATATTGATGAAGTTATTCGCCGGATTGCGTTAGCCCGTTTTGATGTCAGTTTTTCACTCAGCCACAACGGTAAAATGGTGCGCCAATATCGCGCCATTAAAAATGCTGAGCAGTTTGCCAAACGCGTTGGTTTAGTTTGTGGGCAAAAGTTTGTTGAGCAGGCTATCAAGGTTGATTGTCATCACGACGGCCTGCATTTGTGGGGCTGGCTCGCCCACCCCGAGCAACATCGCAGCCAAAATGATTTGTGTTATAGCTATGTGAATGGCCGGATGATGCGCGACAAGCTGATCAATCACGGTATTCGCCAAGCCTTCGCTCAGTGGATTCCGAACGACAGCTACCCTGCCTTTGTGCTTTTTCTCAACCTAGATCACAAAGAAGTTGATGTCAACGTGCACCCAGCAAAACACGAAGTGCGTTTTCATCAGGGGCGCTATGTTCACGACTTTATCTACTCGGTTTGCCATCAAGCGCTGCAGCAAGCGTTGAACCAGCAAGAGGTGCTCATTGGCGGTGAACAAGATCCGGTAGATGGCGAGCTGTCGCCCAGTGCTTTGACGCCCGATATTGGTGTATTGGCCCAGCCGCAAACACCCAATGTCGGTGATACCTCATATGCAGCAAGTGCCGAACGAGATTATACTGATCGAGATTATGTCAGGCCGTTAAAGCGCGCTTCACAGGTAAATGATGCCGCTGCCTCAGGTGCAGGTTACTCGACAAGTTATGGGGGCGCTGGTGCTGCGACGAGTGGCGATATGCGCCAAGCAGCGCAAAGTTATCAGGCGTTGATGACCGCTAAATCTAGCGACAATAGCGACCAGGTGCCAAATGCTATTGAGCAAGCGTCAAGTCAGCAGCTTTTACCTGATTTACTACACATTATTGATGACAGTATCGCCTTGATTAATCACCAAGGTCAGTTAGTGCTACTAAAACTTGAAGACATTAGCCATGCGACCAATGCTGTGTTAGTCGAGCAACGATGGGCGCAAGGCTTAACCAGCCAACCTTTATTGCTACCGATAGTGCTAACCTTAAATGAACGAGCAATCGATTGGCTTAATAGTCATATGGCCTTGATTGAACAAGCGGGCATTGTTTTGCAGATTCAAGCGGGTAACAAAGTGCAAGTGCGCCAGTTTCCGGCGATGCTGCGCGCGTTTGATGTCGCAAGCTGCACACAAACGCTCATTACACAAATGCTGGAGCTATCGAGTGATACGATTGGCGCTGATACCGATACAATCGCGGTGTTTAAGCAGCAGTTTGCGCAACTGATGACGCCGAGTTCGTTTGACGCCGCAAGTGCTAAGCAACTGTGGCGACAAGCAGAAACTGTGCTTGGCGAGCAACTAAATCAGCTTTGCGACTTGAAATCAGCACCACTAGACCTTACCTCTGCAATATCGCAATTACACTGAATAAATATGTCTGAACTGGATAAACAACCGCCTGTTATTTGTTTAATGGGGCCAACAGCTTCTGGTAAAACGGCACTCGCCATGGCGTTATATGACGCTTTGCCGTGTGAGATCATCAGTGTTGATTCTGCATTGGTTTATCGGGGAATGGATATAGGTACCGCGAAACCTACGGCAGAAGAACAAGCTAAGTATCCGCACCGCTTAATTGATATTATTGACCCGAGCGAAAGTTACTCGGCGGCCGATTTTTGTCGTGATGCGCTGCGTGCAATTGCTGAAATTCGGGCGCAAGGGAAAATTCCACTACTCGTTGGTGGAACTATGATGTACTTTAAAAGTCTGATTGATGGCATCTCGCCATTACCAGAAGCATCGCCTCAAGTGCGTGCCGAAATTAATGAACAGGCACAAACCCATGGTTGGGAGTATTTGCACAACGAATTGCAGCAGGTCGACCCTGTTTCTGCTGAGCGCATACACCCGAATGACCCCCAGCGGTTAACGCGTGCACTTGAAGTGTACCGCTTAACGGGAAACACTTTGACACAATTAACCGCGGTAAAAGGTGATACCCTGCAAGGAGATGTTTTACAATTTGCGATAGTGCCTGCCGATCGGGCAACGCTTCATCAGCGTATTGAACAAAGATTTCAGCAAATGATTGCCCAAGATTTTAAGCAAGAAGTGGTTAAGCTTAAATCGCGGGGAGATCTGCACGAGGACTTACCATCCATTCGATGTGTGGGCTATCGTCAAATGTGGCAGCATCTCAATGGTGAATGCGATTTCGATGAAATGGTATTCCGTGGCGTTTGTGCCACTAGACAGCTGGCGAAAAGACAGCTAACTTGGTTAAGGAACTGGCCAAATTTACATCGGTTAGACATGGACGATAGCACTAACTTAGCACAAGTATTGTCGGCAGTGAGCAAACTATAATCTTTGTATTATACTTAGCTTGTTACTGACTATTTGATTAATAAAAACTTTTTAGCTTAATTTATCTAACAATAACAAAAGGGGCCAAAGAATGGCAAAGGGGCAATCTTTACAAGACCCATTTTTAAATGCGCTTCGTCGTGATCGCATTCCTGTAGCAATCTACTTAGTTAACGGTATTAAATTACAAGGTCAAGTCGAATCGTTTGATCAGTTTGTTATCTTGCTTAAAAACACTGTGAGTCAAATGGTATACAAACACGCCATTTCCACCGTCGTTCCTGCTCGCGCAGTCAACACGGCACCTCAAGGTCAACCTGACTTTAATCAGGACAGTTAATATTCATGATAATACCTAGTATTGTGTGGAGTTGCTCATTTGTTTGATCGTTATCAAGCAGGTGAGCAGGCAATACTTGTTCATGTAGACTTTCCCGACGAAAGCAGCAGAGAAGACCTACAAGAATTCAAAATGCTAGTGTCATCTGCTGGCGTTAATGCGCTATCAGTGGTCACTGGTAAGCGAAATGCTCCTCACCCTAAATATTTTGTCGGTAGTGGTAAAGCGGAAGAAATTGCTGACGCCGTTAACCTCTTTGACGCGAATGTCGTGCTGTTTAACCACGCGCTTTCTCCATCCCAAGAAAAAAATATTGAAGCTTTGTGCCAATGTCGAGTGATTGACCGCACCACGCTTATTCTCGATATTTTTGCACAACGCGCTCGCACCCATGAGGGTAAACTGCAAGTAGAGCTGGCCCAACTGCGGCATATCAGTACTCGACTCATTCGAGGTTGGACGCACTTGGAACGCCAAAAAGGTGGTATTGGCTTGCGCGGCCCGGGTGAAACACAGCTCGAAACCGATAGACGCTTGCTACGTGAGCGCATGAACAATATTACCAAGCGATTGGAAAAGGTTGAAAAGCAGCGCCAGCAAGGCCGTCGCTCACGCGTGAGGGCGGAAATTCCAACCTTATCGCTGGTTGGCTATACCAATGCAGGTAAGTCGACATTATTCAATTTGATTACCCAAGCCAATGTTTATGCGGCTGATCAGCTTTTTGCTACCTTAGATCCCACGTTGAGAAAAATTGAAGTTGAAGACGTTGGTCGTGTTATTCTCGCCGATACTGTCGGTTTTATTCGTCATTTGCCCCATGACTTAGTGGCTGCATTTAAAGCGACACTAACCGAAACCAGAGAAGCCGAGTTACTACTACACGTGATTGATATCGCTGACGAAAGGCGTACTGAAAATATCAACGAAGTGCAAAGTGTCTTGGACGAAATTGATGCCGGTGAAGTCCCTCAGTTATTAATTTGTAACAAAATAGATAAACTCAGCGACTGTCAGCCACGTATCGACAGAGATGAAAACGGTCAGCCAATTAGGGTGTGGTTGTCGGCACAAGCAGATATTGGTGTCGACTTGTTGTTTGAAGCATTGGCAGAGCGCATGGGCCGTCAAGTGGTAAAACACAGTCTAAAAATCCCTCCCACTGCTGGCAAATTACTCGGTGCCTTATATCAACTCAATTGTATTGCTCGTGAGGATTACGACGAACAAGGCAACTGTTTAGTGGATATTAAGTTGCCCATTCGCGAGTGGAATCGTTTGATCAAACAAGACAAAGCGAGCGTGGAACGCTTTATCGAAAGCTAACAGGCTGATATATTATTGGCTTTCTTTATAATTTTAATTTCAAAGTCACATTGTTGCGGAGTGCGTCATGGCGTGGAATGAGCCGGGGAATAACGATAAAGATCCCTGGAAAAACAAAGGTGGTAACAACCAAGGACCACCAGATTTAGACGATCTATTCAAAGACTTAGGCAATAAGTTTAACGGTCTTTTCGGTGGCAAGTCTGGCGGTGGCGCCAGTGCTGGTGGCACCGGAAACAACTTTTCTGGTATTGCCGTAACGTTGGCACTAGTGATCGCGTTAGTTGCGTACTTATTTACCTGTGTATACACCATCAAAGAAGCTGAACGCGGCATTAAATTGCGCTTTGGTGAATATGTTGGTGTGGTAGAGCCTGGTTTGAGCTGGAAGTGGACCTTTATTGAAAACATCATTCCTGTCGACGTGCAAACGACGCGTGATATTCGTGCTGAAGGCTTTATGCTGACACAAGACGAAAATGTCGTGCGCGTTGAAATGGAAGTGCAATACCGAGTTATCGACCCACGCGACTACATATTTAGTGTCACGAATGCGGATAATAGCCTGAGTGACGCCTTAGACAGTGCACTGCGTTATGTTGTTGGCCATGCAAAAATGGACGATGTGTTAACCAGTGGTCGTGAAGACGTTCGCCAAAAGGTGCGTGAAGAGCTTGACGGTATCATAGAGTCATACAACTTAGGCTTATTGGTCGTAGACGTTAACTTTAAAGATGCGCGTCCACCTGAGGAAGTCAAAGAAGCGTTTGATGACGCGATTGCCGCACAAGCGGATGAAGAGCGTTTTATTCAAGAAGCTGAGGCCTATGCGCGCAGTATCGAGCCAAGAGCACGTGGTCGCGTTAATCGCATGGAGCAGGAAGCGTTAGCTTACCAGCAACAAACGGTACTGGAAGCGGAAGGTGCGGTTGCGCGTTTCGAAAAAATCTTACCTGAGTACCAAGCCGCGCCTCAAGTTACTCGTCAGCGTATGTACTTAGCGAGTATGGAAAAAGTTTACGGTAACACCAGTAAAGTGATGGTTGATGTTGAAGGTGGTAACAACATGATGTACTTACCGCTTGATAAAATCATGCAGCAGCAAGCCGCACCAACACGCATCGTTCCTTCGTCAGTAAGTAGTGTGCCTGCCAGCACGGGGAAGAACTCTTCTCCTACTTCAAACGTTGGGCGCAGTGATAGATTTAACAGTGGGAGAAACTAAGCAATGAAAAACTTTATTGTGACAGCGTTCGCGCTACTGTTTATTTTGGTGGTATCTGCGGTATTTGTCGTACCGGAAGGGCAGCGTGGTATCGTTTTCCAGTTCTCAAAAATCAAACGTGATGCTGACACGGGTGAAATGCGTATTTACGAACCCGGCTTACATTTTAAGATCCCTTTGATCGAAAACGTGAAGCGCCTAGACGCTCGAATTCAAACGCTAGATGAAGCGCCAGATCGCTTCGTCACCGCTGAGAAAAAAGACTTAATGGTCGATTCATACGTGAAATGGCGTATTGTTGATTTCTCAAGGTTCTACTTACGTACTTCGGGGAGTTTTGATCAAGCGTCAATCTTATTGAAGCAGAAAGTAAACAACGGCCTGCGCACTGAGTTTGGTACGCGCACCATTCAAGAAATTGTCTCTGGTGATCGCGATGGTTTAATGGCAAAAGCGCGTGAAAGTGCGGAAAGCAGCCGTGATGACTTAGGTATCGAAGTCATTGATGTACGTGTTAAAGCGATTAACTTGCCTAACGAAGTCAGTAACTCAATTTTTGAGCGTATGCGTGCAGAGCGTAATGCTGTAGCCAAAGAGCACCGCTCAAAGGGTCAAGAGCAATCTGAAATTATTCGCGCTGAAATTGACGCTAAAGTCACCGTTATGTTAGCTGATGCGCAAAAGAACGCGCAGCAGATTCGCGGTCAAGGTGATGCAACTGCGGCAAAAGTTTACGCCGATGCGTACAGTAAAGACGCAGAGTTCTATGCTTTCTTCCGTAGCTTAGAAGCTTATGAAAATAGCTTTAACAGCAAGAGCGATATTATGGTCGTTAAACCGGATAGCGAGTTTTTCAATTATTTGAAAAACGATAAGCAAGATAAGTAACGCACCGTCGGGTTCGTTATCTGACAATTGTAAAGGCCACAACTTTGTGGCCTTTTTTATGGTTTTTTCTAGCGAAATTGCAAACTTAAAGCGATTGCCCCTTCACCTATAGTCTGCTGTGACTTTCGTCAAATCTCGACAAATTCATTAACTTTAACTAGGGTTACTATAGTCACTCACCTAAATTGATTTATGTATCAATTGGTTAACTACTTACGCTTTGCAAAGTACTGTGTTTGTCATTGCCGTGTGCTTAGGTATACCGTTGTTTACCAAAAAGTTGCGCTATCTGTGCTGAACTTGAACACTAGTGCCAAGCTTGAACAAAAGGATCTGTTCAATGGGTAGTCGTCCACACAATGGCTTTACATTAATTGAGCTGATTATCGTCATTGTGATTCTTGGCATTGTTGCCGCCACGGCGGTACCTAGGTTGATTGATTTGACCGAGGATGCCAATTTAGCTGCGGTTCGCACATTTGCCGCCAACTTTGAAAAAGCGGCCAATGACGCCCATTTGCGCTGGCAAATTGCTGGAGCGCCAGGGCGTATTCAAAATATGCCGGGTTTTGGGGACGGTACATTGGATATGAGCACGAATGGCTGGCCTCTTGGCACCAACAAAGGCAATGCGAATGATAACGTTGGACGAGGTAGTGCAGGCTGTCATGCGCTTTGGAATTACCTACTGGTTGATGGCCCAAGAGCAGATGCAGATACGTCTCAAGACTTCCAAAGCTATCGCCACAGTGGTAACACCTCATGTTCTTTTGTTTATCGCGCGAATGGCGATACGGCGGCTAGAAGTGCGGCTAAACTCGGCGTGCTTTACAACTCTATCAGCGGTAGCGTTAGTGCTTGCGGCACACAAACCGCTACATCATGTTAGCTGGATGCAGGGCTAACAGCCCTAGGCTATTCAGCCTTTTGCCAAGAGTTAATCTATCCCCTTATGCGTTAAAATTAACCAATAAAACTTGGACTCATTTTTGATCTCTGGTAGAATCGCCGCCTAATTTTCTTACCAACATGTAATCATGGGAAAAAACGTTGTAGTTCTGGGCACCCAATGGGGTGACGAGGGTAAGGGTAAAGTTGTTGACTTACTCACAGACAAAGCAAAGTACGTAGTACGTTATCAAGGCGGCCATAACGCAGGCCACACACTAGTAATCAATGGTGAAAAAACCGTTCTTCATTTAATTCCATCTGGCGTTTTACGTGACAATGTAAAGTGTTTGATCGGTAACGGTGTTGTACTGTGTCCAAAAGCCCTGATGGCTGAAATCACTATGTTAGAAGAACGCGGCGTACCAGTACGCGAACGTTTACTTATCTCTGACGCATGTCCATTAATTTTGCCTTACCACAATGCGCTTGATGCCGCGCGTGAAAAAGCTCGTGGTAGCAAAGCGATTGGTACGACAGGCCGTGGTATTGGCCCAGCGTATGAAGACAAAGTCGCTCGTCGCGGCTTGCGTGTTGGCGATTTATTCTGTGCAGACTCGTTTGCCGCTAAATTAAAAGAAATCGTTGAGTACCACAACTTCGCATTAGTGAACTACTACAAAGCTGAGCCAGTTAGCTATGAAGAAGTGCTAGCAGACGCAATGTCCGTTGCTGAGGTGATCAAAGGTATGGTTGCTGACATTGCAGAACTGCTAGATCAAGCACGCAAGAACGGTGAATCAATCATGTTTGAAGGTGCTCAAGGTACCTTACTTGATATTGACCACGGCACATACCCATACGTAACGTCTTCAAACACTACCGTTGGTGGTGTGGCAACAGGTTGTGGTTTTGGTCCGCGTTACTTAGATTACGTGTTAGGTATTACCAAAGCTTACACGACACGTGTTGGCTCTGGTCCATTCCCAACAGAATTAGACGATGAGATCGGTAACCACTTAGGTACAGTAGGCCACGAGTTTGGCGCTACCACAGGCCGCGAGCGTCGTTGTGGCTGGTTTGATGCTGTTGCTATGCACCGCGCCGTGCAAATCAACAGTATTTCAGGCTTCTGTTTAACTAAGCTTGACGTACTTGATGGCTTAAAAGAGTTAAAAATCTGTACTGGCTACAAAACAGCCAATGGTGAAATCATCACTGTGCCGCCAACAGCAGCGGAAGGCTATGAGCAAATCACGCCAGTGTATGAATCTATGCCAGGTTGGGATGAATCAACTGTCGGTGCAACTTCTTTCGATGAGCTTCCAGCAAATGCTGTTGCTTACATTAAGCGTTTAGAAGAAGTCACTGGGGTGCCAATCGATATCGTATCTACTGGCCCAGATCGCAACGAAACCATGATTTTGGTTAATCCGTTCGACGAATAGCAGATACATTAGTGTCAGTAAAAACCAGCCTCTTGGCTGGTTTTTTTATGTCTGTTTGTCTTTAATATTTAGCGCGAAATGATACGCTGAGGCGGCAAGCAGCGATTCTTGTGACTTTACTCGCCATACCATATTAATTTTTGAACAATTCATAGCTCAAAGTTATGTAGGCGTAACGCAAAAATATTAACTTTTCTTTGCTAATTTAGCGGATTATCTTGGATTTAACTCATCAAGGGCATTGGTCTAACCTCTTAATTGGCATGAGTTACAGCCACTTTCTATTAAAAAATGACCTTGTCATCGTCATCTTAAATCCAATACCATATAAACTATCATAATAATAAACATAATAAGTATGTGATTTACAAATACAATTACATCCATCAAGTTAACAACGTGTTCATGTAAGGGAACGAAGATGACAGATTTAAAACAGCAGGCATTGGACTACCATGCCCTGCCAACCCCGGGAAAAATCAGTGTTTCCCTAACCACGCCCGCGGAAACGAGTAAAGACCTTGCATTGGCTTACAGCCCGGGTGTTGCTGAGCCAGTACGAGAAATTGCTGACAACCCAGATAACGTATACAAATACACAGCGAAAGGTAATACAGTTGCTGTGATATCTGATGGTAGCGCGATTTTAGGGCTTGGCAATTTAGGTCCACTGGCGTCAAAGCCAGTAATGGAGGGTAAGGCATTGTTGTTTAAACGTTTTGCTGACATTGATTCGTTCGACATCGAAGTTAAGCACAATACCGTTGAAGAATTTGTGACGACCGTCGCCAATATTGCTGACTCATTCGGTGGGGTAAACCTTGAAGATATCAAAGCCCCTGAGTGTTTTGAAATAGAGCGTGCGCTAATTGAGCGCTGCCGCGTTCCTATTTTCCATGACGACCAGCACGGTACGGCAATTGTGACTGCAGCGGGGATGCTGAACGCACTTGATATTCAAGGCAAAGAAATTCGCGATGCCAATATTGTTTGTATGGGAGCGGGTGCTGCGGCAATTGCGTGCATGGAGCTGTTGATTAAGTGTGGTGCACAACGCGAAAAAATATACATGCTTGATCGCAAAGGGGTTATTCATACACGTCGTGATGATATCAACGAGTACAAAAGACAATTTGCGAATAATACCGATAAGCGCACGCTTGACGATGCTATCGATGGCGCAGATGTATTTGTTGGCGTTTCTGGTCCAGATTTACTTGCTGCTGAGCAGTTGGCGAAGATGGCACCCAACCCCGTTGTTTTTGCTTGCTCAAACCCAGACCCTGAAATTAAACCTGAGCTTGCTTTAGCGACTCGCGATGACGTTATCATCGCTACGGGTCGTTCAGACTATCCAAACCAAGTGAACAATGTGTTGTGTTTCCCGTTTATTTTCCGTGGTGCGTTAGATGTCCGCGCGAAAGCGATTAACGATGAAATGAAAATTGCCGCAGTAAACGCAATACGCGACTTGGCGAAAGAAGATGTGCCAGCAGAAGTCTTAACCGCGAGCGGTGATAAAAGCCTAAACTTTGGTCGCGATTACATTATTCCTAAGCCAATGGATAGTCGATTAAAAGCGCGTGTGGCGAAAGCTGTTGCGCAAGCGGCTGTTGACTCAGGTGTGGCGGCACTGCCAATGCCAGAAAACTATATGGCTAAGTAAGTGCGTTAGTTTGATGGCTAGTTGTTGTAAAAACAGTGGCTTATAGCATTAAAAAAGGCGCTTTAAGCGCCTTTTTTAGCTGAGCGCGAGTGCGCCATATTAGTCTTCTTCGTCTTCAGTGTCGAATTGAGAAAAATCAGTTATTCCTTGTGCTATTAAGGCTTCACGCACGGCCTCTGGTAAGCGGTGTTCGTTGTCCTTGGCAAGGTCGTTATCATTTGGCAAGGGTTGGCCTGTGAACGCATGCAAAAATGCTTCACATAGCAACTCGCTATTGGTGGCATGGCGTAAATTGTTAACTTGGCGACGGGTACGCTCATCAGTTAGCACTTTCAATACCCGCAGTGGGATTGAGACGGTGATTTTTTTGACTTGTTCACTTTTTTTGCCGTGCTCAGCGTAAGGATTAATATATTCGCCATTCCAATCAGCCATTTAAGTACCTCTTAGATTATTATTAGTTGGGTGATGGTCAGCATTTTTAATGCGCTGTCATGTCTTTTCATAGCAACCCAGATATCAACGTTAAATTGTACTCGGTGGCATATTACAGTCAACCTATATGTGTAGAAGTTTAGATGTCTAAAACTGCTTGACCGATAATTTTAAAACAGATAGATTTATAGACGTCTAAACATCTAATCTTTGAATTTGTCCACAGGTGAATCTTATGAGCAAGCAAAAAGCTGCAACTACCGCTGCTAGAGCAGGTATTAATCGCGACCAACATCACGGTGCTGTTGTTGCTCCAATTCACTTATCGAGCACTTATTCCCTCAAAGGTTTTAATCAAAAACGCGAATTCGATTATTCGCGCACAGGTAACCCAACACGTGCCACATTTGGACAGACGATTGCCGAGTTAGAAGGTGGTGCGCTAGGTATTGTCACTAGCACGGGCATGGCGGCTGTGCATTTGATTTGTCAGTTATTGTCTGTCGGCGACAAGGTGGTTATCCCGCACGATTGTTACGGTGGCAGTTATCGCTTATTTGTCCATTTGGCTAAACGGGGTCAGTTTGACTTGCTTGTTGTCGATCAAAGCGATGAGCGCGCCCTCTCTGACGCATTGGCGCAAAAACCTAAGTTGGTACTCATTGAAACGCCAAGCAATCCATTATTACGTTTGGTTGATATTGAAAAAATCGCCACGGCGAGTAAAGCCGTGGGCGCACTGGTTGCGGTTGATAATACTTTCCTGTCCCCGGTATTGCAACAGCCGTTAGCGCTGGGGGCAGATATGGTTTTCCATTCCACGACGAAATATATCAACGGTCACAGTGACGTTGTTGGTGGGGTATTAGTCACCAAAGATCAGGCGCTTGGTGAAGAGCTTGCTTGGTGGGCAAATTGCATCGGTATTACCGGTGCGGCATTTGACAGTTTCCTTGCCTTACGCGGCTTGAAAACTCTGCCATTGCGCATGGCTGCTCATCAGCAAAATGCCAATGCCGTCGCCGCGTTTTTAGTGAAGCACCCAGCCGTAGAGAAAGTGTATTTCCCTGGGCTGAACGATCATCCGCAACACGCGCTTGCTAAACGTCAACAGCAAGATTTTGGCGCGATGTTGAGCTTTGAAATTAAAGGCGGTGAAGATGCCGTTCGCACTCTGTTCGACAACTTGTCATTGTTTACCTTAGCTCAGTCGCTAGGTGGTGTTGAGAGCTTAATTAGCCACCCGTCAACCATGACACATGCAGGGATGGACTTAGCGGCACAAAAAGCCGCGGGCATTAGCCAGTCGTTAGTACGCCTATCGGTGGGGATTGAAGACATCAGCGATATTTTGGCTGATCTCGATGCCGGCCTGAATGCGAGTCAGCAAGTCAAAGCCTAAGTGTGAAGTCATGAGTAGTCATCTAGCCCCAAATAATTTACCTCAAAACGATCTACCTCGAAATGAGCTACCTCGAAATGAGCTACCTCGAAGTGAACTACCTCAAAATAGGTTAGCCAAGCATGCAGTTGAAGTGCATAAGTTTGGTGGTAGCTCGCTAGCGTCTGTTGAGTGTGTTAATCGCGTGGTCGAAATCATTCAGCGCAATTGTCAGTTGGATGACATTGTTGTGGTTTCTGCCAATGGTGATACCACCGACGATCTTATCGAAATTTTTCAACTGGCCATTGAGAATAGCGATCAATTGCATCAAGCAATCGATGGTTTAAAACAAAAACAACAAGGTCTCGCTAAAGGGTTACTCAGTGACGTGAACACAGGAGCGCTGTTCACTGCTATTGAGCAGGACTTCGCGCTACTGGCTAAATGGTTACAGCTCGATATTCGGGCGCACGAAGCTGAGTTGTTGGCATTTGGTGAAATGTGGTCAGCAAGGTTGCTCGCTGCTGTCTTGGCAGAGCGGGTTTGCCCTAGCTATGCTATTGATGCGAGAACATTTCTAGTCATTGATGATGAAGTCAATTGCCAGGTTGATTATGAGCAGAGTCGCGACAAGCTGCAGCGCCAATTAAACGGGCAACAACTGGCGGTGATCACCGGTTATATTGCCCGTGACGCTCAAGGTTTACCTTGCACACTTGGGCGCAATGGCAGTGATTATTCGGCCACGATTTTAGCGGCCTTAACGGATGCGCAAAATGTTACGTTGTGGACGGACGTTGATGGTATTTATAGTGCGGATCCTCGTGTCGTGCCGCTAGCGAGAAAGCTGCACCGCGTGCCGAGAACGGTTGCCAAAGAACTGGGGCGGCTGGGCAACCCGGTACTGCATGCCAAAACACTCAAGCCGCTAGTGCAAGTTGGTAGCCATTTGAATGTGGCCAGCAGTTTTGACCCGGCGACCATTGGCACGGAAGTTGGTGACTTTGGTCAGATTGCTCAACAAGAGCTGTCAGTAACCTCATTGAATGATTTATTGTTAGTTGAATCAGCTGCGTTAAAAGGCGAGCAAGGTCAGCAAATCGCGAGTGAATTTGCTGCGCTCAGTGGTGATGTAAACACCGGGCAGTTAGTGATTCGTCTAGCGCAACAAAAGCTCATCAGTGAGTCTCTGGTGAGCTTGGGGCAGGAAATTAAATTCACGCCTGTCGCTATTATTGCTGTCGTTGGTCACCAAGCGGCGCAGCGCGCTAATTTGCGTGCGCGCTTTAAACGCGCATTAAAACACCAGGGTATGATTGCGCTCTTTAACGCCTTACACCAAGATAGTTTAGTCGCTGTGCTGCCACAAGCGGTCACCGCAGAGTTACTTAATACCGTGCATCACGACGTGATCAAAGACGCCCGTCATATTGGGCTAGTCGTTGCTGGTCTTGGCAATATAGGTGAGCAGTTCTTAGCGATGCTGCCGCGCCAACTTGAGCAAGTAAAAGCACTGGAAAATGTGCACTTGGTCGGGTTGCTGTCGTCAACAAAGCGTTTATTTCAGTTAGACGGCATTGAGCCAGAGCATGCGGTATCGAGCTTTCAGCAATTGGCAACGCCATATCAGATAGATGGCTTGGTTGAGCAACTTACTGCCCACCCATACGACGAACTCATTGTTGTCGATATCACACCGAGTGAGGCATTTAGCCAATTGTATGGTCAGCTCTTTAGTCATGGTATTCACGTGATTGGCGCAAATAAGTGGGCGGCGTCTGCGCCGCTTGCTGAATATCAAGCTAACAAGGCGATTGCGGCAGAAAATCAGGCGTTATGGCTCGGTAACACAACCGTTGGTGCGGGCTTACCCATAAATCATGCCATCGACGATTTACTGCAAAGCGGGGATCGTATTCTCGAAATCTCGGGCATTTTTTCCGGCACCTTGTCATGGCTATTTGAGCACTTCGACGGCGCGCAAGCATTTGGTCGCTTGTTAACCGATGCGCTATCACAGGGGATCACAGAACCTGACCCTCGCGAAGATTTATCGGGCCGTGACGTCCAGCGAAAGTTGCTGATTCTGGCGCGTATGGCAGGATTTGAGTTGTCGCTGGAAGATATCACTTGTGAAAACTTGGTACCTCAAGCACTGCGTGACATATCGCTGTCAGAATTCTTAGCGCGGGTTGATGAATTAGATCAACCATTTGCCGCGCGTCTTAAACAAGCGCAACAAGCGGGGCAGTGTATTCGCTATATTGCGCGTTTTAGTGCTGATGCAGGCAAGCTCACGGCACAGGTTAGGCTGGAAAGCATCGCCACATCAGATGCATTTGCGAGCCTAATACCGTGCGACAACATATTTAAAGTAACAAGCGATTGGTATCAAGACAATCCGCTGATTATTCGCGGCCCTGGTGCTGGCCGAGAAGTCACCGCTGGCGGCTTGCATTCCGATTTAGCGAATGCTTGTAAACAGCTGTCCAGCAAACAACATCAAGTGAAATTAAAGGGGATTAACGAATGACATATAGCCATGCCAGACAAGTCGAGTCACTTAACCAAAGTTTAAGTGAAATTAGCAATGATATTAATGTCTCGTTTGAGTTTTTCCCGCCAAATTCGCCTCAGATGGAAACCACACTGTGGAACTCAATTGAACGGTTAGCGCCGCTTAAACCAAGCTTTGTCTCGGTGACATACGGTGCGGGCAGCGGCACACGCGATCGCACTCACGACGTGATTAAACGCATTCAAAAGGACACTGCGCTTTTGGCGGCACCGCATTTAACCTGTATTGATGCCGGGCGTGACGAGCTTATCCAGATCGCTAAAGACTATTGGGAAAGCGGTGTGCGTCATATTGTGGCATTGCGTGGTGACTTGCCCGATAGCAGTGAAAAGCCATCTATGTACGCCGCTGACCTCGTTGAATTGTTAAAGTCGGTCGCTGATTTTGATATTTCAGTCGCTGCTTACCCGGAAGGCCACCCCGAAGCGCCAAACCCGCAGTTTGATTTGCTTAACTTAAAGCGCAAAGTTGATGCTGGTGCGTCGCGTGCCATTAGCCAGTTCTTTTTTGATATTGAGTCATACCTGCGTTTTAGAGATCGCTGTGCATCGGTTGGTATCGATGTTGAAATCATTCCGGGCATTTTACCTGTCACTAACTACAACACCCTTAAACGATTTGCGGGGTTAACCAATGTACACGTACCAAGCTGGATGCCAAAAATGTATGAAGGGTTGGATGACGATGAAACAACACGCCGTTTAGTGGGAGCCAATATTGCGATGGAACAAGTAAAAGTGCTTCACAAGGAAGGAGTGAAAGATTTTCACTTCTACACACTTAATCGCGCGGAATTGACCTACGCCATTTGCCACACCTTAGGTATTCGCCCTAAATAGCCGAAAGCTAGGCTGGCCACGCGCTAATCCTCTTAGCAAGGAACAATAGTTACGGTTAGAGCTGCGCCAACCGCTAAAATCTACAAAAGGTTACCAATTTGGTAACCTTTTTACATTAAGCTGTCAGTATTTGAGTTTCATAGGCTTTTCACTTATGGTTAGCAGAGCAGCCGCTTTTTTACTTCCACGAGTATGCTTCACCAGTTAATCCAATTTTCATGAATAAAAAGACTCATCAATCGATATTAACGGCGCAGGTCACGAATCTACTCGACCGCATGTTCAAAGAAAGTGCGCTTAAAGATACGATTCTCGACGGTGCGCTTGAGTTTTATCAAGCTCAGTTGGCGAGTGAACAAGCCACGCAAGCATTGGATAATGAAGCGAGCAACGTATTTAAATCTCAAGAAAGTCCACACAGTGCGAGATATGAACGGCGCCAAGCAGAGCTAGAAACAGGTCGCACGCAACTGCAACAGCAGCAACGCTCGGCGCGAATTGCGCGTCACGAACGTTTTGACAATCTGTGTTTGGAGATTTTAGATCTCAGTGAAGGCGAAACGTTTGACGAAACCAATCGAAAATCCGCTCAGCTACTGGGGACTATTCAGTTATTAAGCCCGACCGAGGGCAGTCATGTGGCAAAAACCAATGAGCAACACAAACCATTGTACAAAACCGTGCTTATGTTGCGCTTGCTCGACCGTTTGATTTTAGATGGGGCGATTAAAGACGCTTACATTCAAGAATTCTTGGGGGATATTACGCCAGCGCAATACATGGCGTTTGAAGCGTTGGACGAAGTGGCTTACAAGGCGTTTCGCGATCAAGTGAAAATTCCTTTGATGAAAGCGGTGTTAGTGCAAGATATCGGCACTTACCACCCTGAGGCACAAGCACTGTTGCTTGGGGAAGACCAAGACCAAGATCCTTATCGCACGCTACCCGTTGAAGAGCGTAAACAGCTCTTGCAAATCAACTATCGCGAATCCATTAAGTTTTTGGTCGATGGTTTAGGGCCGGGTGAATATTTTGGTAACTCAAAAAAAGATCGCGTGCTATTCGAAGAGCAAGAGCTACGTAAACTCAAATTTGTCAGAAGTTTACTCAAGCAGGCAATCAATCCCAAAGAGGGGTTAGCCAACGTGATTAAAGTGCCGCAAATTTATTGCTCTATCGTGCTTTCAACCAAGTCAAACTACAAATACAAGCTGATTCCAAAAGTTTATCAGGCGCTTTATCAAAACGCAGAGCGCGGCGCTTGTAGTAAACAAGTCGTCGACAGCTTATACAAAATTACAGGCATGTTTCCGCAGGGCTTCGGTGTCACTTACTTAGCTGTCGATGATGCGGGCAATTCCCTCGATCGCTATGAATATGCCATAGTTAATCACCTATATCCTGACAACCCAGAAGAGCCGGTGTGCAGAATTGCCTCGCGCCAGCTTACGTTCATTGGTTATGGTGCCGATTTAGTGGTGAGAAAAAGTGAAAATCTTTATTTCGCTGAGTCAGCAAAGCGCCTAGCCAATATTAGCCGAGCGCGTCTACAAGAAATTTTGGAAAATCTGGTGTCAAACTATCAAGAGCGAGCTGAGCTCGATTTGATCCCGCGCTGCTGGCACCCTATGGAGTTCTTTTCAATTCGCACCAACCAGAAGCTTTGGAACAAGCCTTCTTAATTGGCTAACATAGTTGTTTAAACATAGTTGTTTAAACATAGTTGGCTAGCACCGTTGACTGACTCAGTAGCGTCGAACCGCTACTGACTCCGATACGGTTTGAGCTAATCCCCAAGCGATTAGTCCTGCATACAGTAGCGCTGAATCATAGCGGTAAGCACGCGCAAGGTCTCGTCAATTTGATCATAGGCCAAGAATTCATCCGGCTGATGCGCTTGATTAATCGAACCGGGACCAAGCACGATAGTGTCGCACCCAAGTGATTGAATATAAGGGGCTTCGGTACAATAATTAACCGCACAGCATTGATGACCAGAAATTTCTTCGGCAACAGTCAATAAACCATGGCTATCTGCTTGGCCGAAACTTGGGCAAGGCGGGTGCAGCTCTTCCATCGTGATACGGCCTGGGTATTGTTCAGCAATGGGCTTTAACGCTTCACTTAACCAATGCACTAATTCTTCATCTTTAAGGCCGGGTAGAGCGCGCATATCGATGTCTAGATTACAGTGACCACAAATGCGATTGGCGTTATCCCCCCCGCTGATGGCGCCCAAATTTAAGGTTGGCTCAGGGACGTCAAATGCCTGATTTTGGTACTTGCTGCACAAGTCTTGCTTCAACGCCAATAATTGGCCAATAATTTGGTGAATAATCTCTATCGCATTCACACCAAGGGCGGGCTTACTTGAGTGACCGGATTGCCCTGCTACCGAAATGCGATGCGACATATGACCTTTGTGCATAACCACGGGCACCAACTCTGTTGGCTCGCCAATAATCGCGACATCAGGCTTTATTAATTGTTGCTCTGCGAAAAAGCGAGCGCCAGCCATGGTGGTTTCTTCATCAGCGGTTGCTAATACATACAGGGGCTTTTTAAGTTGTTTAGCATCCACTTGGCGAGCCACTTGCAAAATAAAGGCGAAGAAACCTTTCATATCGCAAGTACCTAGCCCAAAAAATTTATCATCTTGCTTGGTGACGTTAAGCGGATCACTTTGCCAGCGATTGTCATCAAATGGCACAGTGTCAGAGTGTCCCGCCAGTAACAAACCGCCTTCACCGGTTCCCAGCTGAGCGAGCATATTAAATTTGTTTCGGGTATTCGGCACTGGCTGAATTGTTATCGAGAAGCCGAGTGTTTCGAACCAGCTTGCCAGTAAATCAATCACCTCGCGATTGCCGTGATCCCATTCAGCTAAATTAGAGCTGATTGACGGGCTAGCGATCAACTGTGTGAGTGCAGACTCAAAATTGGGTAATAATTTATTCATAAAATATTTATGTTGATTAGTTGCATAAAAATTCATGCAATGTTACTTTTCTCACCACAGTGTAAATAACCTAATTTAAGAAGGCTACGGAAATATCAGCATGTATTCAATGCGACGACGATAATGCTTTATATATTCAACTATAGTTTGCTGCTTGGTTGATGTTATAAGTTTGAGTGTCCCGCCTTATCGTTCAGTACTCGATAGGGGAGTAAAGGCAACGAAGTCTTGTTTTTGGTACTGGTTTACGTTTAGTTTTTTATTGGTTTAATTGAATACAATTGCAATTTTGGTGTTTTGATATGAAAGTCGCGGTTATTGGCGCAAGTGGATACGTTGGAGCTGAGCTTGTTGGTTTATTGCTTCAACATGACAAAGTTTCGATCTCGCATTTAGTGGTATCGGAAAACAGTACTTCCAATGGATCATTATTTTCAGAGTTACATGCTCGCTGGCTGGGGATCTGTGATGTACCCCTCCAGGCTTTTTCCGAGCAATGGTTCAATACTGCTGTTGACGAGCTAGATGCGGTCTTTTTTGCGACACCGCACGAGTTTAGTGCTGATTGGGCGCAAGCCTTCATTGATAAGGGCGTTCAGGTGTTTGACTTGTCTGGCGGCTTTCGCCTCAAGGCACCCGAAGATTACCCAACTTACTATGGTTTTTCACATGCCAATACAGACGCACTGGCGCAAGCTCAATACGGCTTAGCGGAATGGCTACCAAGTGATTTTGCTGACGCGGCACTAGTTGCGGTGCCGGGCTGTTACCCAACGGCCAGCTTACTGTCGCTCAAGCCTGTGGTCAGCCAGAATTTGCATCTTGAAAACAGTTTAATTGTGGTTAACGGCATTAGTGGCGTTAGCGGTGCTGGTCGCAATGGCTCGTTAGCGACTAGCTTCAATGAAGTGAGTTTACGCCCGTACAATATTCTTAAACATCGCCACCAACCGGAAATTAGCCAAGAAGCTGGCGCGCAAGTCATTTTTAATCCACACCTCGCGCCGTTTAAGCGTGGTTTGCTCGCAACGGTGACGTTATCACTCAAAGCCGATGTCACCAGCAATATGGTTGATCAAGCGTTTACCTGCGCTTATCAAGACCAACCGCTGGTACGGATTAAACCGCAATGTCCGCAAATTGACGATGTGGCACACACGCCGTTTGCTGATATTTATTGGCAATATGACGAGAGCAAGCAAGTGCTAGTGGTAACCACGGCGATTGATAACCTGCTCAAAGGTGCGGCTTCACAAGCAGTGCAATGCCTGAATGCTAAACTTAATCTACCTCTTGCCTATTCGCTAATTGCGCAGCAAAGCAGTGCTGCTCGGAGTTAACGCATGAAACCTCTTGTCATCAAAATTGGCGGTGCCATTTTAGAGAAAGCCGACGCACTTCATCAGCTATTGTCGGTTATTGCCAAATTACAACAAACCGAAAATACCCCAGTCGTGTTAGTGCATGGCGGTGGTTGTGTGGTTGATGAGATGCTTGCACAAGCAGGTTTTTCGAGCGAAAAGAAAAATGGTTTACGCGTTACCCCACACGAGCAAATGCCGATTATCAGTGGCGCTTTGGCGGGCAGTGTTAACAAACAAATTGTCGCCACCGCAAGCCAAGTAGGGCTGAATGCTGTGGGGCTATCGCTCGCTGATGGCAATATGGTCAGTTGTACGTTAAATCCAAATGACCTTGGTGCTGTTGGTATTCCCAAAGCACAACACAGCAAATTACTGGACAGTTTACTGAAAGCTGATTTTCTGCCCGTGGTTTCTTCAATCGGTATGCTGACAGCAAATGAGCAGCAAGCCGGTGCCTTGGTAAACGTGAATGCAGACGATGCCGCCGTGGTGATTTGCCAGTTACTCAATGCTCAATTGCTGTTGCTCACCGATGTAAACGGTGTGATGGATGACACTGGTCGCTATTTGGCTGATCTCACCGAACAACACGCCTCAGAGTTAATCGACGCAGGCGTTATCTCTGGCGGTATGACCGCTAAAGTTAACGCCGCTTTCTACGCCGCCAATCAACTGCGACGAAGTATCGCGGTGGCCAGCTGGCAAGCACCAGAGCAGATTCTATCGCTGCTTTCAGGCGCTGATATTGGCACCCGCATTATTCCGAGTAACGCCGCATAGCTCCCAGTAATGCTGAATAGCAATGACTGACTAAGCTAGCAACAGGGCAACAACCTCTAGACAAGCATATTTGATACATTTTCAGGGCGCTTTGATTAAGTGCCATGTTAGGACTTTACCATGACAATTTCACAGTTTTTAGCGGACGACTCACAAAGCAAGTCGCAAATTTTAGACCTGATCAACCTCGCCAAAACTATCAAACAAAACCCTGCCGATTACAGCCAAGTATTGGCGGGTAAATCGGTGGCGATGATCTTTGAAAAGCCGTCACTGCGCACGCACGTCAGCTTTGATATTGGTATCGCGAAATTAGGCGGTCATGCCCTTTATCTTGGTCAACAAAATGGTAAGTTGGGCGAGCGTGAGCGAGTCAGCGACTACGCGAAAAACCTCTCATGTTACGCTGATGCCATCGTCGCTCGGGTATTTTCACATGAGTCTATTACTGGCTTGGCAACCCATGCCAGTGTGCCTGTGATTAACGCGCTGTGTGATTTATATCACCCGTGTCAGGCATTGGCAGATTTTGTCACTCTGGCAGAGCAGTTTGATGACTTGACTGAGGTCAAAGTCGCTTATGTCGGTGACGGTAATAATGTCTCTAACTCATTGATGTTAGTGGCAGCAATTTTAGGCGTTGACTTCACCCTTGCCTGCCCAGAGGGCTATGGCCCAGCACCTGAAATGGTTGCCAAAGCTCAAGCACTGGCGGCGCAATCTGGTAGCAAGCTGGTATTAACCAGTGATGCATCAGCCATTGGCGCGCAAGATGTTATCTATACTGATACATGGGTTTCCATGGGCGACGACACTAAGTTTGCCGATATTGAAGCGCAGTTTATGCCGTTTCAGGTCAATCACGCCATGATGGAAACCACAGGGGCAACGAAAGTTATGCACTGTCAGCCAGCGCACTTAGAGCATGAAATAACCACAGCGCTGTTTGATGATGAGAAGTACTCGGTGGTTTTTCCACAAGCTGAGAACCGCATGTGGGCGCAGATGGCGGTTTTCGTCAGTATCTTTGCCAGTCGTTAATGAAAACGGCAAGCAACGAACAGAATTAGCACAGATTAAACAAATACAGATTACGTAAGCACAGATTAACAAAGAATTATTAGGTAAGCACAATGGCATTAGCAAAGAAAAAACAAATCAAAAAAGTGGTATTAGCATACTCTGGCGGCTTAGATACATCGGCGATCATTCCGTGGTTAAAAGAAAACTACGATGGCTGTGAAGTGGTCGCCTTTTGTGCCGATGTCGGTCAAGGGGATGAAGAGCTGGATGGGATCAAAGAAAAGGCGATTGCCTCAGGCGCTTCTGAATGTCATGTGGTTGATTTAAAAGAAGAGTTTGTCAAAGATTACATTTACCCCATTCTAAAAACCGGCTCTGTCTACGAAGGCCAGTACTTGTTGGGGACGTCGATGGCACGCCCAGTGATTGCCAAAGCTCACGTTGAAGTTGCGTTAAAAGTGGGGGCGGATGCGGTCTGTCACGGTTGTACTGGTAAAGGTAACGACCAAGTGCGTTTTGAGTCTTGTTTTGCTGCGCTTGCGCCAGAATTAACCGTGATTGCGCCATGGCGCGAGTGGGATATGGTCTCGCGTGAAGATCTGCTGAATTACTTGGATGAGCGCGATATTCCATGCTCGGCATCGCTGACTAAAATCTACAGCCGTGATGCCAATGCGTGGCATATCTCACACGAAGGGGGTGAATTAGAAGATCCTTGGTGTGAGCCGTCTAAAGAAGTGTGGACCATGACGGTAGATCCAATGGACGCGCCGGATACACCAGAAACCGTACAATTAAGCTTTGACCAAGGTGAACTTATCGCGGTTGATGGCAAAGCCCTTTCAGCGTATGAAGCACTGGTTTACCTAAATGACAAAGCGGCGGCACATGGCGTTGGTCGTATTGATATCGTTGAAAACCGTTTGGTTGGCATGAAGTCGCGCGGCTGTTACGAAACACCGGGTGGTACGGTCTTAATGGCTGCCTACAAAGGCTTAGAAACCCTGATTCTCGACAAAGAATCACTGAAATTTAGAGAGTCTATTGGCCTTGAGTTTTCCCATGTGATTTACGATGGTCGCTGGTTTACACCGCTGGCAAAAGCACAGTTGGCTGCTGCTGCCTCATTGTCTGAAAAAGTGACAGGTGACGTGGTGGTGAAACTTTACAAAGGCACTGCCACAGTGACTCAACGCCGTTCGCCGAACAGCTTATACTCAGAAGAATTTGCGACTTTCGGCGCTGACGAGGTTTACGACCAACAGCACGCTGAAGGCTTTATTCGCTTGTTCAGCTTATCGAGCAGAATTACGGCAATGAATCAAAAAGATAAGTAAGCATAAGTAAGCATAAGCATCAGCGACAGTTAAAGATAAGGTTAGGAGAAAGACTATGGCATTGTGGGGCGGCCGGTTTAAAGAAAAGGCGAGCGTACAATTTAAAAAATTTAACGACTCATTGCCGGTTGATTACCGCATGGCGGTACAAGATATTGTTGGCTCGATTGCTTGGGCTGGGGCGCTCAATCAAGTCGGTGTGTTGTCTGATGACGAAGTAACACAGCTTGAGTCAGCGCTGCTTGAGCTGAAAGCATCGGTGGAAGAAAATCCGAAACAGATCCTGCTTTCTGATGCGGAAGATATTCACAGTTGGGTGGAAATTCAGCTGATTGAAAAAACCGGTGATTTAGGGAAAAAGCTGCACACTGGCCGCAGCCGTAACGACCAAGTGGCGACTGACCTCAAGCTTTGGTGTAAAGAAACGGGAGGCGAGTTACTCATCGCTTTAGTCAATTTACAGCAAGCGTTAATGAACCTCGCCGAGCGCGAATCAAATACGGTATTGCCAGGTTACACCCACTTGCAGCGCGCTCAACCGGTGACTTTTGGTCACTGGTGTTTGGCTTATGTGGAAATGTTCGACCGCGATATTGGCCGATTAAAAGACTCACTCTATCGTTTAGATGTTTCGCCGTTAGGCTCAGGCGCACTGGCAGGTACTGCCTACCCGATTGATCGCGATAAGCTGGCGCAAAATTTAGGTTTCCGCGCGGCAACCTTGAACAGCTTAGATGCGGTTTCTGATCGCGACCATGTGATTGAGCTGCTGTCTTCTGCCAGCATCAGCATGATGCACCTCTCGCGTTTCGCTGAAGATTTGATTTTCTATAACTCAGGTGAAGCTGGCTTCGTTGAAATGTCAGACTTGGTGAGCTCGGGCTCCAGCCTGATGCCGCAAAAGAAAAACCCGGATGCTTGCGAGCTTATTCGCGGTAAAGCAGGGCGCGTTTTCGGCTCATTAACGGGCATGTTAACGACAATGAAAGCTTTGGCACTGGCCTACAACAAAGACATGCAGGAAGACAAAGAAGGCTTGTTTGACGCTTTAGATACGTGGCAAGAGTGCATGGAAATGGCGACATTAGTGGTTGAAGGGCTTAAAGTGAATAGCGCCAGAACCCTAGCGGCGGCGCAGCAAGGTTATGCCAATGCCACTGAGCTGGCCGATTACCTTGTCAGCAAGGACATTCCGTTCCGTGAAGCGCACCATATTGTTGGCGAGGTGGTCTTGGCGGCAATCGACAAAGGGGTGCCATTAGAAGATCTCACCCTGACTCAGCTGCAAGCATTTAGTGACAAGATTGAACAAGATGTCTACCAACACCTTTCGATTGAGTCGACCCTTGATAAGCGTGAAGCACTAGGTGGCACCTCGCGTTCACAAGTACAAAAGGCAATTGCCCAAATGCAAAAAGGCCAAACCGATATTTTGAATGAACAAGTAGTCGGGGCACCGGGTAAACAACAAACCAAACTGGCGTTGAAACAAGTGCAGCAGCGTTTAAATGCACAAAAAGCCGAAGCCTTCTCTGTGCGCCGTGCGCGTATGTCGGATATCGACAAGATTCACGAATTGGTCGCTTACTGGGCCGATAAAGGCGAGATTTTAAATCGCAGCCGCGAGAACATTATCCACGATGTACAGAATTTCGTGGTTGCCGAAGTTGAAGGGCAAGTGGTGGGTTGTGCATCGCTTTACATTTACGAACCTGGGCTGGCGGAAATTCGCAGCATCGTCGTTGACGACAGCTGGCACGGCCAAGGGCAAGGCCAAGCGCTAACGCAATACCTGTTGGAATTTGCCCATATGATGGAGCTAGAAACCATTATTGTGCTGACCTATATTCCTGACTACTTTAGCAATCTTGGTTTTAGTGTGATCGATAAGTCAACCTTGGCGGATTACATCATTGAAGACAGCGAGCCTAGCCCGAATCGTCATCCAGAAGACGAAATCGCCATGGCTTACCAAGTGTCTCGTGTGGCGGGCTAGCCTAACACCGTTAGTCAGTTAGCCCTGTTAGCAAAAGTTTTTTATTGATTGGAAGAGGAAGAGCCCTCAGTGCCAGCTTCACACGCGCGTCAGCAGATGAGTCAGAACGCTATGACTGAAACGAGCGAAAAAAACCAAGACTATGTTAAGTGGTTTAGAAATGCCGCCCCCTACATTAATGCCCATCGCGGTAAAACCGTGGTATTAATGTTTGGTGGTGAGGCGGTGCTTCATCCCAACTTTGCCAATATTATTCACGATATTGCGTTGTTGCGTAGTCTTGGTGTCAAGCTGGTTATTGTGCATGGCGCCCGCCCGCAAATCGCCGAGCGCGCAGACTTACTGGGTGTTGAACAGCAGTTCGAACAACACCTGCGCATTACTGACCCAAAAACCTTAATGGCCGTTAAAGATGCGACGGGTTCACTGCGCGTGCATATTGAAGCGCTGTTAACGACCGGGTTAGCGAACTCGCCAATGCATGGCGCGCAAATTCGCGTGAGTACAGGTAACTTTGTTATTGCTCGCCCGATTGGGGTTAAAGAAGGGGTGGATTATCAGCACACAGGGCTAGTGCGCCGCATTGACACTGAAGCCATTAACCGCCAATTAGATTACGGCTCGATTGTGCTGCTCTCGCCAGTGGGCTATTCGACCACGGGGGAAGTGTTTAACTTGGCGCTGGAAGATGTTGCGACCCAAACAGCAATCTCGCTAGGTGCAGATAAACTCATCACTTTTACCGAGGACGATGGCCTGCTGGATAACGATGGCTCGTTAATTCGCAGTTGCAGTGTTCGTAAGGTCAAAGAGTTACTGGACTCTTATGGCGAGCAAGAGGTGGATCACGTCCGCCAATTGCTGCTGCGAGCGATTATCCAAAGTGGTGAAAATGGTGTTGAGCGCTGTCACTGTGTGTCATATCAAAGTGATACCGCGCTGCTGCAAGAGTTGTTTACGCGTGATGGCGCGGGGACGCTCATCGCCAAAGATCACAAAGAACATATTGCCACGGCGTCAATTGACGATGTGGGCGGCATTTTAGAGCTCATTCAGCCGCTGGAAGACGAAGGCGTGTTGGTGCGCCGCTCACGCAAACTGTTAGAGACAGAAATTGATCGCTTTATCGTCCTGAAAAAAGAGGAAGTGATCATTGCTTGCGCTGCGCTATACCCATACCCAGAGGTGAAAGCGGGTGAGCTTGCTTGTGTCGTCATCCACCCGGATTATCGCAAAGGCAATCGCGGTGAGCGGCTCATTGCGGCCGTTGAAGCATTTGCCAAGCGGCAAAAATTAGAGCAACTGTTTGTGTTAACAACCGTCAGCGGTCACTGGTTTCGCGAACAAGGTTTTGCCGAAACAAGCGTCGACAGCTTGCCGGAAGAAAAGAAAGAAATGTATAACTACCAACGCAAGTCTAAAGTGTTGGTCAAATATATTGCCTAAATCACAGCCTCGCCTATTCGGTTGCTCTTGATGGGCGCAAACCTGCCATCGATATTACGCTTGATATAACCTTTGATCGCACCTGTATTATTCGTGGGGGCGGCATCAAATGCGCCAGCAGTTGCTTAATACCAATTGAATTAATTAATTGATCAATTCAGAGCGCTGTCAGCGGTGGGAGAACAAGCCAAATTTTTGTTGATATAGTTATTCTACATCTCATCAATTTGGTGCAGTTATCGCGACGCTGACACGCTCCCAAAGGGCTGAGGGATCCCCATTTATCATACAATGATTATCTTGTTGTAGTCGTTAATGAAATTTAACCAACTCCTTTTGATAAACCTCTTTGTTAACTGGTGAGGGCATTGTTTGACAATATTTTTGGCGAGTGACAGAAATGAAAGCACGCGCCGCTTTCTCACGGTATTTGCTTGGAACCTAAAGTGCCATTTTCTTCTTTCTGCTTCAAAGCCAATAAGCCAGAGTACCAAGCTTGCTACACAAGCGATAAGGCACAGTATGCTCATCCGTTTAATGCCCATCGTTCGACTAAACCGCCAAGAAAAACCATACTGCTCACTTTTGTCATCTCTAAAGTTTTGCTCTATTTGCATACGTTTAGCGTACAAATTGATTACTTCGCGACTTGTTAGCTCGGCATCAGATGTCGCGATGAGCCAAGGTTCATGAGCAAGGTTGCGGTACATTTTATCATCCTTAGTAAAGCGGCTTTTCCCGCGTCGGCCTCTGTGCTCACCTTGATAAAGGTGCAGGCTCGCTTGGCACCCCGTTTTGCTGTGTTGCGTTAACCTTGCGCTCCCTAAATTTTTAGGTGTACAACTGGCGTCCTTTCTTAACTGCGCTAAGGTTTGCCATTGCGTTGGCTGCTGTTTCAATTGGCACTTCATTGTACCTCGCAGTCGACCAATAAAATCCCATCCGTGGGCAAGTACTTCGGCATACCAAGGTGTTAAAAAGCCGCCGTCAGATGTGATATACACTTTCGCATGCCCCGCCAATATGTGACTTAATCGTGAGAGAAACAATTGATGAGTGGTACGGGTTTCCTTATCCTTTTCTTCAACAACCATGTTGTAGAGCGTCATTGAGCGACCATCGACCAATAAACTAGCGCGTAACAAATGATAATTTGAGCCACAGCACCCACTCCAGTCGACAGCAATGACTAGGTATGGCAATTGGCTTATAACGGGCTTGGCAAGCGCACGGTAAATGTCAATAAGCTCTCGTTGTAAGTGGTCATTGTTTAAAAATCTGTCGATTCGTTTAATTTTGTTTTTACTGAACGCTTTTCCTTCGAGGTGTCGACCTATATCAGTGAGAGTTAACCGATTCGAGTCAATTAACGCATCGGCACTGAGCATTAAGGTTTTCATGCGTGCGCGATTGAAGGAAGATAGCGTATTTTTAAAGTAGTTGTGGCATAGTGATTTTACAGGCATAGCAGTTGTCCTTATTGTGTTTGGCGATTCAATAAGATCACAAATTGTTATGCCTGTCACTTTTTGGGGATTCCTCAGCCCAAAGGGCGAGTTTAAAAGGCTCATATGCGGCGTTATTGATTTTGACAAGGAAGCGACCATTCTCTGCAATCAATGCCTTGCCTCTAAGCCTTTTAATTCTCGCTGAATGATTAAGTATTTATTTCAATTGGTATAAGTAGTTATTTCAATTGGTATAATATGTTTTCGCTGCTCGCGTTTTTTGCTGTTGGCTCACAGTGCGATGTTAAGTTTTTACCGTATTGAATGATTAATCTCACTGTAAGTGATTGTATTTTATACAGGAGCTGTCACGTTTTTTAACACTTTGAAAATCGCCTAAAAATTTAATTGTTAATATTCAATCGCTTATGTCGGCGGCATTAAAATTGCTTAGGGTCAAAACACTGCTTTTAGCGTCAATTCTAATTAAAAGTGCTAACTAAAAGCAGCGAAAAGCGTAATTAAGTGCGAACAAAGAAAGTAGTATTGTGCGTTGTGGTCTATGACAGCCCCTCCTAGTATTGCTATGCCGATAATCCCGCATTTAATTGAACTTCTAACAACTATGGATAATTAAATAAGCAGTTAAGGTAGGATTTCCTTATGAATAAATTTACTAAGTTAGCGCTTCCCATTGTTTTTTCTACTATTGCAACAACGGCAAACGCTGGACTTATTTCTGGCACACATGAATTCCAAAATGGTTTTGGTCAAACCCAGCAAGTCGATTTACAGGGCTTAGAGTGGTTATCTCTTGACAGTACTTTTGGTTTAGCACGTTTAGATATTGAAAATCAGGTGTGGACAGACAAGGCTGGCACAACGTGGCAGGCAGATGACTGGCGCTATGCGACTCGCCAAGAAACCAATACCTTACTGAACTCACTATCGGCAAATTTAAGAGATGGCTGGAGTGTGAGTAATTATCAAGGAGCAGATTGGTTTGCCGATAACTTTGGCATGATTGATTACACGCGTGATGAATTTAATTTTGCTCAACGCGCTTGGTTTAACTATGGCGACACATTTGAGTGTAGTGCGAATGAGGGGCGTACTTGTCAGGGCTTAATTGAGGTTGCGGCCGAGGCTCATGTCTCGCACGTTATTAATTTTGGCAGTAGCTATAATTTTGTAACAAACCGAGAGTCCAGTTCTTTATTTGACCCTAACCAACATACTGGCATCGGCTTTATTGCTGAAAAATATGGTGCTGAATTTGGTTTGCAAAGCGGTGCGTTTACGAGTACCACTAATGAAGAGCACTTTCGTGTTGCCAACTTACTCGTCAGAAATGCGCCGGTAGATGTACCTGAGCCTGCGCCACTAAGCCTATTGGCAGGCGCATTGGTAGCCTTAGGGATTATGCGTAAACGCAAAGCGCGCTAGATAAACAAACTCGTTTGATAAAAGTAAAGCCGAGTATCTGCACATACTCGGCTTTTTCGTACAAGTATACTGCGCACTTGTTTGCTGTTATCTTTGACTTATTAAAGTGTCAAAAAAATTTACACTTTAGGTTGTCGTGCTTGGAGTGTGTCAGCTCACCTAGCCATTTGTCCTTCCTTGGTTTGATCATCATCACTGTGGGCGATTTATCGCTGATAATCCTTACTTCAATCCCAAAACCGATATAAAACAATAGCGTTATGGTCAATGGTGTCGATTGTTTAGTGGCAACCGTCGTTTACTTTACTATTCTTTGAATTCTAATGACTTGTTTTTTCAAGGAGGAATATCATGAGTGGCCAAGACGCTGACACTGGGTCTCACAATAAAAATCGTGCCAGAGGTGTTAAGGCTTCCCCATTAAAACTGCGCGCTGCATTAAATGCCAAGGGCTTAAAGTCACAGGCTGAAGTTGCCGAAGCCATTCGCCAACAAGAAGGATTGGCCAAACCGCCCAGAACACTTGTTGGGCGAGTGTTTCGAAGTGAAGCCGTTGATCCTGTAAGTATTGAACGAGTTGCTCGAGTGCTTGATGTCGAAGCGTGGAATTTATATTTAGACTCAAGTGAAAAAGCACTTATCTCAAGCAATGCCAGCCAAGATTTTAATACGAAAAAGACATCAGCCAGCACCGCAGATGAAAGAGAAAATATTGGGCACATGGCGACCAATAAGCCGCCAATATTTTCTGCAACAGATAAATTCCCTCATACACAGGAAGCGATAGCACAGCAGGGTGACAATCTCCAAGGAAAAGCCATTAAGGGGTGGGTTGTGCTGTGCTTTGTCGCTGTCATTTTAGTTGCTTCCTACCTTTATCACACAATTTACCGTGTGGAAGAAACACTCCCCGTTAAATCTCCCGCTATTGATTTTAGTAACAAGGTACTTGTTGTTCTGCCGTTTGAAGGGCCACGTGGGGCTGATATCAGCAACATGCTCCACCAAGTACTCAATGAAGCTTCCCATTGGGTAAGTGCCAGTTCCCTGTATCAGAGCACGGCTAGTCCATTAGACTTGATCAGTCAGCAACAATCCGATTTAGTGTTCAGTGGTAAAGTCAAACAAATAGGGCGCCATATCTTGCTACAAATCTTTGTTTCTGAACTAGAGACAACCCGACAAGTATGGGCAGAGACGTTTGTTAAATCAGCGTCCAATCAATACCTTAAACAACAGATAGCCGCTTGGTTTGAGGCATATATGCAACAAACCTCACCTCCCGTATTTCCGTCAGGCGCGATACTACTTCGCTACTTGAATGCAAAAACTTATATGCAACAAGACCGCTCTACCCATGTCTTACTCAAAACCTTGACCGAGCTGCAAAGTGTGGCGCGTTTAGCGCCTGATTTTGCCAAAGGGCATGCCGACCTGTGTGCCTCTTTAGTGGAGTACAGCAAGCTATCTGGCGATCAGGCGAAACTGACCGAAGCTGAACTTCACTGCCAAACGGCTGAAAAGCTAGCACCCGATCAAGTGAGTACGGTAACTGCAAATGCATACCTGAGCCGCAGCAAGGGCGAACTCAAACAGGCTTTGCAGCAAATAGAGCGCGCATTGGCAATAGCGCCTGATCATATTGACGCCATACGTGCAAAGGCGGAAATGCAAATGCGCGTTTATTTAAAAAGCCGAGAACCGCAACTTTTTACTGAGATCGAACGTGAGCTTGAGCGCGCGGCAACCATAGAGCAAGACAATTGGAAAGTGCCGTTTACCCTTGCCAGACTCTATTATTTTGCCGGTAAGCAGCAGCTAGCGGTCGTGCAATTTAAACAGGCGAATCAGCTTTATCCCAGTTACCAAACCCATAGTAATTTAGGGACACTGGAGTTTTGCCTTGGCAACTTGGCAGCGGCGCGCACTCATTATCAACAAGCACTTAACTACAGCCCGAATGAGCAGACTTTGCTCTCTAATATTGCAACTTTGCATCACTACTTAGGGGATTATGAGAAAGCACTTGCCATTTATCAGCCACAGCTTACCGCGCTCAAGCGCGATGGCGCAGATCACCTTTACCAAGTTTGGGCAAATATCGGCGATGCCCATCGCATGCTGGGGCAAACTGCCGAGTCTATTGCGGCGTATCGCCAAGCTTTGCTGACCTTAGAGCAAGAGATCGCCAAAGGCGAGGACACTATACAGCATCAAACGGCGCGTCTTGCGCTTTACCTGTTGCATGCCGAGTTAGAGCCAACCGCCTATTCCGCCAATTTTTTAGCAACACTTGAACAGCAGGCACACCAATATCAACAAGTGGGCGATCCTGTGTCGCTATTTTACATGGCCAATACTTGGCGCATGTTAGGTGATATTGCGCAAGCCAAACGCTTGCGCGATCAACTGGGCGCTAGTTGCCCTGGCTATGTTGCATCGCCAGACTTGCGCCAACTCGACCAGCTTTGAGCGCTGTGCCAGTTTAAGCCCTTAGCAGGGCATTGCGACCTGCTAGCCCAAGCCCTGCTATCAGCAATAACCAAGTGGTTGGCTCAGGAATGCTCGGCGGTGTAGTCACTAAATCATTGACATTAATGGTGGCAGTAAAGTTGTCAAACGCTAGGGGTAAAGCCAACTCATCTGACAATAGCGCACTGCTAATCTCAATAATGCCACTGCCAATGGCCGCAGTATCAAATGAGAAACTGGCTAAGCGAAACGCATCGGCCTGCGCTGACAAATCACCAAACAATGATACGCCACTGAGTTCGACGTTAGCAGCACTAGGCGATATTGATAAAAAATCAAACTCAGTCAGCAGCGGGTCTAAGACCGCATTGGTTAAGCTTAATATGCTGTTGTCAAAGCCCATATTGATATCAAAACCGCCCAGATTGTCTGCATCTAAACCTGAAATCCACAAGTCTAAATTGACGCTATCGCCCAACGTTACTGTTTCGATAATATCACTGCCGCTGTTATTGAACGACAATATCGGGGTCGCTTTAAGTGTTGTACTCAAACAGAAAAGCATACAAAACAACGCCCAGTAACCTGCTCTGTTAACTTTCATTACTGCTCTCCTTCTTGTTGTTTACGCACCAGCGTTGATCTCCTGATTGTGCTGATACCATGTTATGGTTTAGTGGCTGAACGCCAGTATGACCACACTGGCGTTCTCGTTGTTGTCGGTTATTGAGGTTGATTTATCGCACAGCGTGGCAGTGAACATTGCAATACACAGCCGCGCGCATCGAGCACGTTAATGGTGCCATCACGGTTCCAATCGGCTGGATCGTTCGCGCCATTGGCAGGGGTATTTCGGCGCCCCATGATCTGCCCAATATCTAGGCGATCAACCATGGCATCGTTATTCATGTCACACATCAATGGCGCTTGTTCGGTAACCAGTACTGTCACGGTATCAGTTGCACTGACGTCCGGTTCGCCATCTGTGACGGTAAGTTGCACGACATAACTACCAATGGCATCTGGCGTAAAGCTTGGATTGGCCGTGCTAGCGCCAAGCAGGTCACTCGCGCTAATTTGACTTGCTTGCGGAATCGACTCAAGTGTCCAGCTATACGTTAGTGGTGCAGGGGCATTATCTGGGTCGTTACTACCACTACCATCGAGCATGGCGGTGTCGCCAAGCGTAATTTCCAAGTTACTGCCCGCATCGGCGATGGGCGGTATATTGACAGGCTGAGGCGTGGCGGTGATCTCTGCCATCGTCGCGTCTGCCAAATCACCATCTTCGACCCGCAACTCGACGCTATAAACGCCTTCCACATCGGGCACAAAGCTGGTTAATGCTGCCATCGGCTCAGCGATATCGGCATCGGTTAAGCCACTGCCATCAGGCACCGACATAAATGACCACTGATAAGTCAGAGGTGACGGGCCGTTGTCAGGATCATTACTATTGCGACCATCTAACGTCACCTGACTGCCGACCTGTACTTCGTCGCTGGCTAGAGCAATCTCCGCTTGTGGTGGCAAATTGCCTTGTAGTACCTCTACCTGCACAATATCAGCCGGACTATCGTCCTCGCCGTCATTGACCACTAGCGCAAACTCATAGCGGCCAACGACATCACCAACAAAGCTGGGCATTGGCGTGGTTGGGTCGTTGAGTTGTGTGAGGCTGCTGCCATCGGGCACATTGACTATTTGCCATTGGTAAGTGATTAAGTCGCCTTCCGGATCGCTTGAGGCTGAGCCGTCGAGAGTGACAGTATCACCGACCGCAACGGTTTGGTTGTCGCCAGCATTGGCGACTGGGGGATTATTGACCACGCTAACCGTTGCCGTTACCGTATCGGTGAATTCACCATCAAGTACTGTGAGCTCAAAGGTGTAATTGCCAAGTACATCCGGGACTAGACTGGCCATTATTGCATTCGAATCGGCTAAGTCGGCCTGAGTCAGAGCGCTAGCACTTGGTACAGAGATCAATGTCCAGCTATAGCTAAGTGCCTGTGGACCGGGCTCGGCATCTGATGAATTACTGCCATCCAGATTAATGGTTTCATTCCTAAAGACTTGCATTGGCGCTTGAATATTAGCGAATAGTGTTTGCGTACCGGGCGTTAAATTAAAGTTGATTCGGTAGTCGCCAGTGCCAGCAAATGTGCTGTCTCTGGCAGTAATTACCCAGTCCTGAACAAGAACAGTATATGTTCCTGATTGAGGTATTTGGATATCGGTGAATGAAACGACATTTTCGTTTGCTGCCCCATTGAGCTGTATGCCGTCAGGTGAATATATGCGAACGAGTGGTGAGAAAGCGGTCTCGCGGTTTAAATCTATAACTTCAATAGATACTGAACCGCCTTGGTTTGCGACAAAACTCCACGTATCAATATCAGCGAGGCCATCAATGGCCTCCTCAACAAAACCACCGTTGACGAGTTCACCGTGCTCGCTGACAGGAATATTGGCAAAGTAGATTCGATAGTCACCGGTACCCGCTAAGGTACTGTCTCTTGCGGTAACTGTCCAGTCTTGCACTAGCACAGTATAGGTACCTGCTTGCGGTGCAACGATATTGGATAGCGTCAGTGCCGTGGTATCGACCTCAGAGTTGAGCAGGGTGCCATCTGGCGCGTATAGACGAACAAGTAACGAGAAATTTTGAGCATTGCTATAGTCAGCGGCCGTTAAGGTAAAAATATCACCAGCTTCCGCATCGAAGCTCCACGTATCAATATCTCCAATTTCACCAATGGCTTCTTCAACAAAACCACCGTTGACGAGTTCACCGTGCTCGCTGACAGGAATATTGGCAAAGTAGATTCGATAGTCACCGGTACCCGCTAAGGTGCTGTCTCTTGCGGTAACTGTCCAGTCCTGCACTAGTACAGTATAGGTACCTGCTTGCGGTGCAACGATATTGGATAGCGTCAGTGCCGTGGTATCGACCTCAGAGTTGAGCAGGGTGCCATCTGGCGCGTATAGACGAACAAGTAACGAGAAATTTTGATCATTGCTATAGTCAGCGGCCGTTAAGGTAAAAATATCACCAGCTTCCGCATCGAAGCTCCATGTATCAATATCTCCAATTTCACCAATGGCTTCTTCAACAAAACCACCGTTGACGAGTTCACCGTGTTCGCTGACAGGAATATTGGCAAAGTAGATACGATAGTCACCAGTACCCGCTAAGGTACTGTCTCTTGCGGTAACCGTCCAGTCTTGCACTAGCACAGTATAGGTACCTGTTTGCGGTGCAACGATATTGGATAGCGTCAGTGCTGTGGTATTGACTCCTGAGTTGAGCAATGTACCGTCAGGCGCGTATAGACGAACAAGTAACGAGAAATTTGGATCATTACTATAGTCAGCGGCAGTTAAGGTAAAAATATCACCAGCTTCCGCATCGAAGCTCCACGTATCGATATCCCCAACTTCACCAATAGCTTCCTCGACAAAACCACCGTTGACGAGTTCACCGTGTTCGCTGACAGGAATATTGGCAAAGTAGATACGATAGTCACCGGTACCAGCTAAGGTACTGTCTCTTGCGGTAACCGTCCAGTCTTGCACTAGCACAGTATAGGCACCTGTTTGCGGTGCAACGATATTGGATAGCGTCAGTGCTGTGGTATCGACTTCAGAGTTGAGCAGTGTCCCGTCGGGTGCGTAAATACGAATAAGCAGAGAGAAATTTACTTCGTTACTATAATCTCCGGCGTTTAACGTGAATATATCACCAGCTTCCGCATCGAAACTCCACGTATCAATATCCCCAACTTCACCAATGGCTTCCTCGACAAAACCACCGTTGATGAGCTCTCCGTGTTCGCTGACCGGGGCGTTGGCCAAATAGATTCGATAATTCCCTGTGCCGTTTAGCGTATTATCCCTCGCTGTAACAAGGCCGTCTTGCACAAATACGGTATAGGTGCCTGCTTGAGGTGCTCGAATATTTGAAAAAGTTAATGCTACTGTATCTACGGCTGACAAAATTTGAGTGCCGTCAGGGGCATTGACCCGAACGCGAGGTGAGAAGTTTGCTTCACCACTGTAATCAGCAATATTGAGCGTAAATAAATCACCATTTGTTGCATTAAAGGTAAAGCTATCAACCTCACCGGCTACCGAGATTTCGCCGTTAACAAAACCGCCATTAACCAGATCATCGGCCTTGGCTGTGGCGGTAAATCCACTACTGAACCAACATAGCGCTAACAGTAGTGCTGGTAGCCGCCTGTTAGCGCCTGTGCGGTCATTTTTAGTTGTGGAGCGGTTGGGCAGAAGTTTTCGCTCTGTAAGGTTGTAATATAACCGATAGATTGATCTTAACAGTGGGGATCGCATAGTGGTTCCTTATACTTTTCGCGTGTTTTGTCGCTTTTTAGCAGTGAGCAACAGTTTTAACTAGTGGTTACGCGATACTGCGAGCGCAGCCCGATTCACTTTTGCAAGGGGAACAACTTATCAACTCCTTGATGATTGATTTTTCCTTACTTCTTAGCCTTAGCCAAACACTTTATCTCTGGTATGGAGGAGCTTCCTCAGAGTTCGTCAGGCGTACATATAAAGAAATATCGTTTGACTTAATGACACATCAAAAAGTGGCATATGAAAAGGACGTGTTGATTAAGATTTGTGACAATTGGAATTAACTGACACTAAGTGAAGCTAACTGAAGCAGAGCAACACGCGCCAGTATCCGCAAAGCTTTATCAAAGATATTTAAAACTGTATTAGGTACTCTTTGGTTGAAGCATCGCTGAGCAACAAGTGATTCGAATTTTATCAGTCGCCTTTTGACGGATGAATACTGATACCAATTGAAATAACTACTTAATCATTCAGCGAGAATTAAAAGGCTTAGAGGCAAGGCATTAATTGCAGAGAATGGTCGCTCCCTTGTCAAAATTAATAACGCAGCATATGAGCCTTTTAAACTCGCCCTTTGGGCTGAGGGATCCCCATTTATCATACAATGATTATCTTGTTGTAGTCGTTAATGAAATTTAACCAACTCCTTTTGATAAACCTCTTTGTTAACTGGTGAGGGCATTGTTTGACAATATTTTTGGCGAGTGACAGAAATGAAAGCACGCGCCGCTTTCTCACGGTATTTGCTTGGAACCTAAAGTGCCATTTTCTTCTTTCTGCTTCAAAGCCAATAAGCCAGAGTACCAAGCTTGCTACACAAGCGATAAGGCACAGTATGCTCATCCGTTTAATGCCCATCGTTCGACTAAACCGCCAAGAAAAACCATACTGCTCACTTTTGTCATCTCTAAAGTTTTGCTCTATTTGCATACGTTTAGCGTACAAATTGATTACTTCGCGACTTGTTAGCTCGGCATCAGATGTCGCGATGAGCCAAGGTTCATGAGCAAGGTTGCGGTACATTTTATCATCCTTAGTAAAGCGGCTTTTCCCGCGTCGGCCTCTGTGCTCACCTTGATAAAGGTGCAGGCTCGCTTGGCACCCCGTTTTGCTGTGTTGCGTTAACCTTGCGCTCCCTAAATTTTTAGGTGTACAACTGGCGTCCTTTCTTAACTGCGCTAAGGTTTGCCATTGCGTTGGCTGCTGTTTCAATTGGCACTTCATTGTACCTCGCAGTCGACCAATAAAATCCCATCCGTGGGCAAGTACTTCGGCATACCAAGGTGTTAAAAAGCCGCCGTCAGATGTGATATACACTTTCGCATGCCCCGCCAATATGTGACTTAATCGTGAGAGAAACAATTGATGAGTGGTACGGGTTTCCTTATCCTTTTCTTCAACAACCATGTTGTAGAGCGTCATTGAGCGACCATCGACCAATAAACTAGCGCGTAACAAATGATAATTTGAGCCACAGCACCCACTCCAGTCGACAGCAATGACTAGGTATGGCAATTGGCTTATAACGGGCTTGGCAAGCGCACGGTAAATGTCAATAAGCTCTCGTTGTAAGTGGTCATTGTTTAAAAATCTGTCGATTCGTTTAATTTTGTTTTTACTGAACGCTTTTCCTTCGAGGTGTCGACCTATATCAGTGAGAGTTAACCGATTCGAGTCAATTAACGCATCGGCACTGAGCATTAAGGTTTTCATGCGTGCGCGATTGAAGGAAGAGAGGGTATTTTTAAGGTAGTTGTGGCATAGTGATTTAACAGGCATAGCAGTTGTCCTTATTGTGTTTGGCGATTCAATAAGATCACAAATTGTTATGCCTGTCACTTTTTGGGGATTCCTCAGCCCTTTGGGAGCGTGGCAGCGTCGCGATAACTACGCCAAATTGATGAGATGTAGAACAACTATATCAACAAAAATTTGGCTTGTTCTCCCACCGCTGACAGCGCTCTGAATTGATCAATTAATTAATTCAATTGGTATGATGTGTTTTAAGTGCGCAAAAGCGAACTAGTATTGAGGGATTAAGTTTAAAACGCCGATTGCCGCTGGCAGGTCATCTGGCCAAATCCAAAGTCGATAAGGCGGCGGCACTATAAAGTAGCCCTCCGGTAGGTAGAGTTGTCGGTTGCGCATATCTGCGCAATAACGTGATCGCCAACTTAGCTTTTTCTTTTCAGACATTGATTTACCGGCGACTAGCTGACGGGTGATTTGATACAGCTTTTCACACATTCGATATTCATACCCTGCCATCGAAAGCGGCTCTTGATATTGCCCCAAACCTTGGTTTATTGCTTTTTCGCACATATCGACAACTAGTGGTAAATCCGCTTCATTGGGAATATTGGGAAACAGCACAAATGGCGCAGCCCAGCCACTGGCGAGCATATCGAGATTAAACGTTGCCCGCTCAAGTCGTGTCATGGCGGCGCGCTCGCTTGGGCTGTAGCTTGGCGCGACATAGGCAAGTAAGCGGCCAAAGTGATCAAATGGTGGTTCAGGGCTGCGGATGTATAATTTACGCTGACTACCATTAGGCTTAGTTAGGCGCTTGTTAATAACCTCTTGGTAGTGTGCACTCGCTAACTTGCCTTGGTTGAATTGTAAAGTACCCGCAGCAACTTGCGTTAACTTAGGCAGGATATAGTCGGCAAAGCTCGCAGTAACAGGTGATTTTCCCTGTGCTATCCAAGTGGCGAGTTGTTTGAATTTGGCATCGACTTTTGCGGCACCAGTAGGTGATTTCGCTGTTACTTCCGGAGTGTCAATCGATAACATGCGGATCGGCATGCGAATATTGGGGGTATCGCCATCTGAAATATCGATAAGTGACTTAACCCCTAGCGACGGTAAATTCGTGCCACTGGGCGACCAGAGGATTTCAAGCTTAGTCATCGTGAATATCTCTATGCAGTGATAGCGATATTAACTATAGCGTATCTTTTTATTAGTGTTCGACTGAGCATTTACCTTGACTGTCTTACCAACTAACTTTCGAAGAGCGTTGACGCTAATCGATAAAAGAGCTGGTAAACGGCCATTAGCACTATACCTAACAGGGCGTAGTAACTGAGTTCACCCCATATTGATGGGTTATGAAGTACTTCGAAATTGTGTTGCAAATATCGTTTAAACCAAGCGGCGAAAATTGCCGTGAAAAATACCGATAATCCAGCCGCCCAGCGCTCACTTAACGCTTTTATTGCCGCTGCGTTTTTAGCTTATTGTACTGGGCCTAGTTGGCGAGGCGAGTCTTGCGGTTCTGACATATTAAATCCTTGTTTTGCGCTCTCTTGCTTTACCTTGCCTAGCACAGTGGAGAAATTAGCAGAAGTTAACTGACTTTATTACTTATCCACACGGTTTGGTAGGGAGCGAGTTCGATTGCTTGAGTAAGATCATCAAACACTTTACCAGAAATTAAATCTTGCCATTGCTCCGTGATAATGAGGTTAAGTTCGCCAATGGGCAATGCCAGTGGCTCATCGGTGATATTCGATATGCAAAAAATACTTTGTCGTCGGTCTTGGCTTTGACGCCAAAAGCCAAAGAGATTTAAGCCCAAATGCAAAGTAAACTGTGTCGCATTGGGGTGAAAGGCTTTTTGTGCTGTGCGAATGTCAATCAAGGTCAACATGTGCTTGAACACCTGTGCATGAGGGCTGGTGTCATCTGCTAGCTGTGTTTCCAGGCGTTGATAATCCCAGCGATGGCGATTGATCGAGCGGTTGTGATGGGTGTTTTTCAGCTTTTCGTAGTCGTTGCGAGTTCCCAGTAAGCTGTGAATATAAATGCCAGGAATTCCCTCAAGGCCGAGCATAATACTGTGGGCGCAAATAAAGCGTTGCATGCCCCATTTATCTGGCCCATTTACTGTCCCTTGTAGGGCGTCAAACAGTGAAATATTCATCTCGTAAGCTTTTTGCTCGCCAGATTCGCTGGTACGCCATGAAATGGCACCACCAAAATTCTTCATGGTGTTGATCAGTAGCGAAATTTCTTGGTCGCTAAGCAGGCCTTCCGCTGGCCGCAGGCCAATGCCGTCGTGTGAGGCGATAAAGTTAAAATAGGTGGTGCCATCTTGTGCTGGTGGCATACTCATCAGCCAACGCTTCAAATACAGGCAGTTACCTGTAATGAGGGAGTTGATCAGTAGTGGCGGTAGTGAAAAATTATAAATGCAGTGGGCTTCGTTCGCATTGCCAAAATACGTCAGGTTTTGTGTGTTGGGAATATTGGTTTCCGTGATGATCACCGCATCTGGCTGCGCGTGTTCAATTAGCGTGCGCAGTAATCTGACGACTTCATGAGTTTGCGGCAGGTTAATGGACGACGAGCCAACCACTTTCCACAAAAAGGCAACGGCGTCCATGCGAAATATCCGCACGCCGTTATCCAAATACTGGCGAATAATTTTCACGAATTGGCTCAGTACTTCGGGGTTTCGAAAGTCTAGATCCACTTGATCATGGCTAAAAGTGCACCAGACATACTGCTCGCCATGCGCGGTGTCAGTGGCTCTCAGCAATGGCGAAGTACGCGGCCGCACAACTTGGCTTAAATCGTTTTGAGGTGAGGCGGTAAAAAAGTAGTCGTGGCCTTGGCCAGCGCCTTTAATAAAGTTGTCGAACCACAAACTGCGCGAAGAGCAGTGGTTGATCACTAAATCAGACATTAAACGCTTTTTCGTGGCAATGGCTTTGATATCTTGCCAATCGCCGAGCGATTCGTTGACCGACGAGTAGTCGATAACGGAGAAGCCATCATCAGAGCTATACGGGAAAAACGGCAGAATATGGATGCTATTGATGTGATCTTGTAGGTAATTGTCGGCAAAGTGCTGCAAGGTTAATAAGGGTTTTTCATTGTCACGCAGTAAAGAGTCGCCATAGGTGATCATGACAACATCACGCTCTGACCAATGGTTGGAAAACGGCGGTGGCGGTGTGCATTGCTCATCGATACGCATTTCACCAATAAGTCGTTGCGCCAAAGATTCTAGCGGGATTGTCAGCTCAATGTCGGCATAAATAACCGCTAATTGTTGGATCAGTTTATTGCTGAGTACCGCTAACGTGTTCATTGCACACTCTGCCATTATGTTTCCTAGTCGTGATTTATCAATTGGATTTAGTTTTTACTGAATTCCACGTTATCCTGCTCAACCGCTTCTTTAAGCTCGCTCAAAATTGTCGGCTCGGCACTGATGACTCGGTTCCAAGTTGGAATAAATGGTGTTTCCATCGGGTTCTCTAAAAAGGTTTGGCCAGCATTCATAATATTCTTGGCGAACATTTCCACCGCCGCTTCTTCGTTGTGAATATCCAGCGACAAGCCGTTCATTAGCGCGTCGTGGCGATAAGTTTCAACATAATCCAAGGCAATGCGAAAGTAGGTTGCTTTAATTGAACGGAAGGTTTCCGTGCTAAAGGTGTGTCCTTGGGTCGCCAACTTGCGGAAGAAAGCCTTGGTAATGTCGATCGACATTTTCGATAACCCTGCCTCGGCGTTATCGAGCGATAAATCTTGATGCTTGTGATCGTAAACGTCGGCAATATCAACTTGGCAGATACGGTTGGTGGCGTAATTGCGGTGCATTTCACTGAGTACACCAATTTCAAGCCCCCAGTCACTGGGAATGCGCAAATCATTAAGGACATCGCGACGGAAAGAAAATTCACCCGCCAGTGGGTAGCGAAAGCAATCCATATAATCGAGATATTCGTTCGGGCCAACGACGCGTTTTAAGGCTCGGATCAGCGGTGTCACCAATAAACGCGATACGCGGCCATTGATTTTACCGTCTGCTACTCGCGCGTAGAAACCTTTACTAAATTCGTAATTAAATTGTGGGTGGGCAACAGGATAGAGTAGGCGAGCCAGTAAATCTTTTTCGTAAGTTAAAATGTCGCAGTCGTGCAATGCCACTGATTCTGCGCGATTTGAAGCGAGAATATAGCCCATGCAGTACCAGACATTGCGGCCTTTACCCAATTCTGTTGGCGCTAGGCCAAGTGCTTGCAATTTAGCGTCTATCGCTTTTAATCTTGGGCCGTCATTCCACAACACGCGGTGGTGCTGTGGCAGTTTACCAAAGAATTCTAAGGCGTAGCGATATTGCGCTTCATCTGCGCGATCTAAGCCAATGACCACTTCTGAGAGATAGGGAACCTGAGCAATTTTATCGATAATTTTCGCTAACGCTGGGCCTTCTAGCTCGGAAAATAGCGACGGCAACAACAACCCCAATGGCCTTGTTTTATTGAAGCTGATCAGCTCTTTTTCCATATCCTGGTATGAGCGCTGGCCTAAGTTGTGCAGCGTAGTAACACTGCCGTTTTGGTAAAAATCAGCCATGAGAAAGTTCTCCGTTCGGTAGTGATAGTTGGTTTGAAAGCGCAGTAAAATCGATAACAAAGTTAAGCGCCTCGCTCCAACCGATGGGGCCATAGCCTTGGGTTTGATAGATAAAATTAGCTTTGCTGTTATCTAACGGCGGATAGCTATGGGTGGGCGACTTGATTTGTACGGCAATATCGGCTGTTTCTAGCATCGCGATATCGTTGCCACTGTCGCCAAGTGCGATAACGTTGACATTAGCGAGCTGTAATTGATGTTGATACTCGCCCGCGAGCCAGTTCATGGCTTTGCCCTTGTCGCAGTTGTCGCATAAATGAATAAAACGACCACCTTGTAAAATGTTCGCGCCCAGCGCTTTGGCAGCCTCAATAAATGCGCGCTTGTCTACTTCGCTGCCCCGCCAAAGCACAGGTTCACCGTATTGACGTTGGTTTGCCAGTTGTGCGTCAGCGAGGCTTAGGCCCGTGACATCAGCAATTTCGTCGATGGTCATAGCGGCAAAATGGGTATAGCTGTCGCCAAATGTTGTTTTTAGTTTTTGCGCTATGTCGATGTAATTGGCGCGCGGTGAACTAAAGGTTTTTACCCAAAAATTTGACTGCACCTCACAACCTTCGGGTTGTTTGGTAAACAGCTGTTGAGGGATGTAAACCGCGGCACCGTTTTCAACAATAAACGGGCCGTTAATGGCCATCGCTTCGTATAAATGGATGACTTCTTGCACCGTTTTACTGGTCGTGGCAATGACCGGAATTTGGTGTCTTTTGAGCTTTTCGAGCATAGGGACAGCGGCGCTAAAGCTGTAATCGTGATGATCGAGTAATGTGCCGTCTAAGTCGGTAAAAATCATCGGCCACGAACAAGGCAGTGATGAAAATGGTGCTGTAGCCATGCTAAATATTTCCTATTGCGCTGGTAATAGTGCGATGCTCATCAAGCTCAAATACTAAGTCGCAAGCTTTTGGCAGTGTCGTAAGTGAGTGCTCGGTTAAGCGCTGAAAATAAGCGATAAACGCCATTACTTGTGCCTGATTCATTACCTTGCTGGGCATTGCTTTAGTATTAGTGAGAGTTTGCTGTGCTGCCAGTTGCTGCTCTTGTTGCCACCGCCAATTGGCAACGCACTTGAAGCTAGGCGCTTTGAGCATCAGCCACTTATCCATCAAACTATACAGTGGTTGATAATATTGAACGAGTTGGTCGTTGACATAGTTTCGCCAAACGCCTTTATCATCTTGCGTAGATTCAAGCGTATTGATCGGTTTAAGCAACTGATGTTGGTTTTGCGCGCCGACTCCCCAACACCAGCCTTCGATAATGATAACGTCAACACGCGGCGGCGACAGTGGCCATTGTGAAGGTTGTGTTGGGTTGTCTCGTGCTTTGTCGAAACTTGGCAGCGGGACTTGTTCACCCTTGATAAGTTGTTTGAGCGTGCTAGCCAGCAAGCGAGTATCATGAGTGCCAGGCACACCACGCGTAGCCAGCATAGGGTGAACAGCCTGCGCAAGCTGTTGACGAGTTGCTTGATCAAAATAGAAATCATCGAGCGACAGGTTAACCACTGATAGCTCCGCCTGCTCAGACAAATAGTGGTGTAAATAGGACGCGAGCGTTGATTTTCCAGAGCCTTGGCAGCCGTTAATTCCCAACGTAAAAGGGGCTTGCTGCTGACGGGACTGCTCAGCTATTCGCTTGGCAAGTGGCGTGAACCATTGCTGTGCAGTTTGCTCAAATGTTGTCGGCAATCCCGATTGCTCGATAAAAGAGGTAAGCATTAGCAGCCTGAGTAATGTCAATGGATGATAGTAATACTAACAAGCTTTGTGCCAAACACTAGTTTTAAACTATTGTCTATAAAAATCAGTGTGATAGCTTGGTATTATTGAAATGGGTAAGGCTCAAATCAGTAAGCGTTTGAACCATTGTGGTGCAGCACTGTTTTGGTGCTATTTATTGGGGCGTCTTTTCTCTAGCCATATCGCTAGTCATAGTGTCGAGGCAGATACTCGCTGAGCGGCAAGTTACCTTTACTTCACTATATAGCGTTAACATGCAGCTTCAACACCCATGTATTGCATAAAAGCCAAATGAACACTCTGGCTGATGTCGGAGATATTAAATTACGCAGCTAGAATATATCCTGCTCTGCGGTTTCCTCACCGTCTAAAATAACGCTACTGTCATCAACCTTAATGTATTCTGTTGGTGCGGTTCCCATGCTGAAGTACTCAAAAATACTACTTTTATCGGTTTTTGTGGTGAGCATGCCGGACTGTTTATCAATGCGCACCGAAACGATGTTTTCAGGTGGCTCAAAAGGCTCAACAACTTGCTCTGCGAGTGCGGCTTTCATAAAGGTGATCCACGCGGGCTGTGCAGATTTAGCACCAGCTTCTGTACCTGTAATTTGGTTTTTACCCAAATTGTTGTTGTAGCGCGTTTTACCTAAGTTTCTCGTGTGGTCGTCAAAGCCTATCCATGAGGTCGCGACAATGCGTCGACTGTAACCAGAAAACCATGCATCTTTCGCTTCGTTCGTGGTGCCGGTTTTGCCCGCAATGTCACGGCGTTTAAGTGCTCTTGCACGCCAACCTGTGCCTTGCCAACCCGGTGTAACAGACCAATCAGCTCCCCAAATGGCACTGTTGAGCGCTTGTGTGATTAAAAAAGCATTCTGTTCACTGATCACACGCTCAGCAGTCACTAAAGGTTGCTCACCTGCCATTTCATTTTCATGTGGTGCTTGGCTTAATAAGGGTTGAGCGTTCGGCTCTTCGAATTGAATAACATCCGGAGCAACGGGATTGGCGAATTTAACGCAGGGTAACTCGCACGCGAGAGCCGGGTTGGCTTGATAGACAGTATGGCCAAATGAATCCTCAATACGCTCGATAAAATAAGGCTCAACTAAATAGCCACCATTGGCGAATGTGGCGAAGCCTGTCGCGACTTCAAGTGGTGTTAATGAAGCAGAGCCTAATGCCAGTGACTCGTTTTCAGGTAATTCATCTGGCATAAAGCCGAAGCCAGAAAGGTGGTCAATTATCTTTCCTAAGCCAACGGCTCTGAGTAAACGCACCGAGATCACGTTCTTTGATTGCGCCAAAGCACGTTTAACCCGGATTGGACCGTTGTATTCAGCAGGTGAATTTTTCGGTCGCCATACCACGCCAGAGCGTCTGTCCCATTGGTTTATCGGCGCATCATTGACGAGCGTGGCTAACGTATGATCATTCTCTAGGGCCGCAGAGTAGACAAAGGGTTTGATGTTTGAGCCAACTTGTCGCTTTGCTTGGGTGACGCGATTGAATTGACTTTGTTTAAAGCTGAAACCACCCACAACCGCTTGAATTGCGCCAGTATCTGTTGATAGTGCAACCAGCGCGCTACTTGCTTGCGGTAGTTGGCTTAAACGATAACCACCTGCTGCTTTACTGACGTAGATCAGATCGCCAACATTGACGACTTCGCTTGCCAGTTTAGGCGCCGGGCCTTGTTTTTGGTCGCTAATAAATTCGCGTGCCCAAGATAATCCTTGCCAAGGCAATTCAATCGAGCTGCCCGACTCAAGCACGGCCAATGCGCTTTGTTCAAATACGCCGATGACCACCGCTGGCTGTAAGTTCTGATAACTTGGCACATCGGCAAATGCCTCTTGAATTTCAATTTCTGAGAGTGGTGTGTTGAGCTGGGCAAGTTGCTCTTCAGACAAGGTGCTTTCTTCTTCGTCTAAACGCGGGCGAAGGGCTTTCACTGGGCCGCGGTAGCCATGACGTTCATCGTAGCTCAATAGGTTTGATTGAACTGCGTGCTGCGCTGCGCGCTGAAGATTCGACGGTATGGTCAAGTAAACCTTGTAGCCGCCAGTGTAGGCTTCTTCCTTGCCAAAGCGATCAATCATTTCTTGATGCGCCATTTCCGCGATGTAAGGCGCATCTAAGGCAATTTCTGCCCCGTGCTTTTTCGCTGTAATGGGCGCAGCTTTAGCGGTTTGATAATCCTGCTCTGATATATAGCCACTGACTAGCATGCGTTGTAGCACAACCGAGCGTCGATTTTTAGCACGTTCAGGTCGACTGATTGGATTAAGTGTCGAAGGGGCTTTGGGTAAGCCTGCTAGTACTGCAATTTGTGGTAAGGTCAGTTCTTTTACTGGCTTACCGTAATAAACCTGCGCTGCTGCGCCAAAGCCAAAAGCGCGATGGCCGAGCTCTATCTTGTTCATGTAAAGCTCTAAAATTTCGTCTTTACCGAGCAAACTTTCGATGTGAAAGGCGAGGAAAACTTCCCGTATTTTACGTGTGTAGGTAACTTCGCGCGTTAGGAAAAAGTTTCGTGCGACCTGCATTGTGATGGTACTCGCGCCACCTTTACTTTGGCCGATAAGTTTACCAAATACGGCGCGGCCGACCCCAATCGGGTCAACGCCAAAGTGCGTATAAAAACGGTCATCTTCCGTTGCTAAGATGGCGTCTACTAGCTGCTTTGGGAATTCATTTAAGGAGAGGGGGATGCGCTTTTTCTCACCAAACTGAGAGATCAGTTTGCCGTCTTGGCTGAATATCTGCATCGGTGTTTGCCAGCGCATATCTTTAAGAGATTCAACGCTTGGTAAGTCGTTTTTCATTGATAAATATAGGGCGAATAATGAAACAACACCCAACACACTTAGCGCTACAGCGATTTTCGCCAAATTTTTAAATGAAAACACAGAAAAAGCTCGAAAATTGACATAATTTTATAAGTTAGGGCTAGTATATCGTGTAAATCCATGTAATAAATGTATTTGTGCGTATATTATGACTAAAATAATTACAACTATATATTTAGTAGGAAGTTATGCTAAGCAACTTATGGAAAAAGAAAGCATCAATGATGGTTGGGATCGATATCGGCTCCCATGCTGTCAAGGCGGTGCTATTGAGTCAAGGAGACGATGGCTATACTTTAGAAGACTACGCAATTGAACCTATGCCTCGCGGCGCTATTATTGACCGCGAAATCCAAGACATTGAAGCGGTTGGCAAAGTGATTGCCAAAGTTCGCAAACAAATTTCTTCCTCTGTAAAACTCGCTGCTGTTGCCGTATCTGGGCAAACCGTAATTACCAAAGTCATCTATATGGATGTTGCGCTCAGTGATGATGAGTTAGCGGGGCAAATCGAAGTAGAAGCTGACAGCTTAATCCCATACCCACTTGATGAAGTAAGCTTAGATTTTGAAAAGCTCGCGGTTAATGAATCTGATCCAAGTAAAATCAATGTCTTGCTCAGTGCTGCGCGAACAGAATCGGTAGAGGCTCGCGTAGCAGCGCTTGAAGCGGGTGGTTTTTCAACGAAAGTGGTTGATGTGGAGTCATACTCTATTAGCCGAACGTTCGATCTATGCTTAGCACAACTGCCTGACGACGCCACCAAGAAAATGGTTGCCATGGTCGACCTTGGTGCAACGATGACCTTGTTTTCGGCCACCAACGAAGGTGAACACGTTTACAGCCGAGACCAGTTATTCGGTGGCGAGCAATACACACGCTCAATTGTTTCATACTACAACCAATCTTTCGAAGAGGCTGAGTCGGCAAAAGTTAAAGGTAAATTGCCGCCAAACTATCGCTTCGAGGTGCTTGCACCATTTCACACTATCTTAGTGCAGCAAATTCGCCGCGCCATTCAAATGTTTTTAACCTCAAGCGGCCACGAAAAAGTGGACTACTTAATTATCTCTGGCGGCACAGCGTTAGTTGAAGGGGTGCAAGAGTTATTAACGGAAGAGTTGGGGATTTACACCGTTGTCGCCAACCCATTTGAAGGGCTAGAACTCGGCGGTGATGTCAATGCGACTGAATTAGAACAAGTCGCGCCTCAATTGATGGTTGCAGCGGGATTAGCGTTAAGGAGTTTTACGCCGTGGCATATATAAACCTTCTGCCTTGGCGCGAAGAAGCGCAGCAGGCGAGAAAGAAAGAATTTGTCAGTATATTAGCCTTTGTCGGGCTTTTTATGTTTCTTATAGTCTTTGCGATCAGCAGTTACTATCAAGCCCAAATTGACGGGCAGGTTACTCGTAATCAGTTCTTAAAAAATGAAATTCAAATTCTCGACGTGCGCATTGCTGAGATTAAAACCTTAAATGAAAAGAAAGAGGCATTGCAAAAGCGTATCAGCGTCATCGAACAGCTGCAGCGCAGTCGTAATGTGGGTACTCAAGTACTGGATGAAATTGCCAAAATTATTCCTAACGGTATTTATCTCACTAAGTTAGAAAAACAAGGCAACATCATTCACCTAACGGGTAAAAGCGAATCAAACAACCACTTAGCCAACATGATTCGCGAAATTGAGTTATCCGATTTATTCACCGATGCAACGCCTGAGTCTATTATCACCGATGAAGAAGCAACCAAGTTGTTAAGTGATTTTAAAATGCGCGTTACCATTAGAGGTCTCGTTGGTAACCTTGATGCTGCGGTTGATAATGCATTTCAAGGAGGCAAGTAATGGAATTTGATTTTCGTAACTTTGCCGAACAGTTTGACAACCTTGAACTGGATAATATTGGCGAATGGCCTATTGCTGCCAAAATCGTACTGACGATTTTCACCGCTATCGTGGTTTCTGCCTTGTCGTATATTGCATTAGTTAGCGATAAAATCACTATGCTTGACCGCGTTCAAGCGGAAGAAATCACACTCAAGCAAGAGTATGAGTCTAAGTATCACGTGGCCGCAAACTTAGAGTTGTTCCAACAGCAAATGGTCGAGGCAGAGAGCATCTTCGCAAACCAGTTACGTAGTTTACCAGAAAGTCACGAAACGCCGGGTCTACTGGATGATATTACTTTTGTTGGTACGACCAGCGGTTTAGATTTTGTCAAACTCAATTGGCAACCGGAAATCACTAAAGAGATATATATTGAGTTACCAATTGATATTGAAGTGCTTGGTGCATACCACGAATTTGGTAGCTTTGTCAGTAAAATTGCTGGCTTACCGCGGATCGTAACGCTTCACGATTTCACCATTGATATCGCGCAAGTGAGTAATGAAACACTTAACTTGAAGCTGCAAGCGAAAACATATCGTTATCAGGAGGCCGGTCAATAATGAAAAGGTTAGCCTTACTCTCACTCTTGGTACTGACGGGGTGTTTTGATGACACCAGTGATTTAAAAATTCATATCGCTAAGGTCAAGGCCAATGCCAAAAGCTATATCGAGCCAATGCCTGAAGTGCCTACCTTTAACCACTTCAAATATGCAGCGGTAGATTTGAGAAGCCCTTTTGTCGCACCGCGACCAGAGGTTATTCAAGAAAAGCTTCAACAAATATCGGGTTGTTTGAGCCCAGATCCACGTCGACGTAAACAGCCACTAGAAAAGTTTGCGTTGGGTGACCTTGTGATGCGAGGCACACTCGGCGAAGGTGGTGTCACTTGGGCTTTAGTGGAAGCATCAGATAGTACGTTACATCGCGTATCGATAGGCAATTACGTTGGCTTATACAATGGCCGTATTACTCAAGTTGATAACGAAAGCGTAAAAGTGATTGAGTTGACTCCAGACGGCGCTGGCTGTTGGGTTGAACGTGAAACCGAAATCGAAATGATAGAACTGGACAGTCAAAGGTAAAGGAAGTAGTGATGCTATTTAATACAACAATAATTAATAAGGTTTTTGCCGTTGCTCAGCGGATAAAAATTGTTATTGCTATGTGCTTTTACCTCCTCTGTTCGACGGCTACTCACGCGTCAGACTTGATAGGTATTGCATACAACACCATTCACAATGATCAAATCGAAGTTGTATTTTCGTTCTCAGAGGAAATTCTCGGGCAACCTCCCGTAAAGACCTCGGTTAACCCTGCGACAATTGAAGTGAATTTCGGTAGCCCAACGTTTGACGATGATTACGCTGAAACGATTGTTGACCACGCAGGTGTTGAAACCATTGACATTAGTCGCGTTGATGGCGATATGGTCGCGACGATTAACTTAGACAAGCTTTCTGTCTTTGATGTTGCGATTGAAGGTGACCAATACGCCATTACGGTAACCTATGGCAAGGCCGCAGAAGTTGTAGAGCGGGTAGCACCAGCCGGCGAAGAATTCATTAACAAGGTACAAGCCATTGATTTCCGCCGTGGTGAAACCCAAGGCGAAGGTCAAGTGATTATTGAGCTTGGTGACAGCGTTGTTGCTGCTGACGTCTCGGATCAACTGGGCAAGGTCGTGGTGGAGTTCTACAACACGCAAATCTTTGAAGACATGCTTTACAAACTAGATGTGACGGATTTCGCCACCATAGTCACTGGCATAGAGACTTTCCGCGAAGGTCGCAATGCTAAACTGGCGATTGAAGTGGACGGTAACTTTACGTTTGAGCACGATCAGCAAGAAAATGTCTTCATAGTGAACGTTCGCAAGCAAGAAAAACCGGTGGGTTACTTAGGTGCAGAAGAAGACTTTAGCGGGCGTACCATTGCGCTTAACTTCCAAGACATTTCGGTGCGCACTGTGCTGCAAATTATTGCTGACTATAACGAGTTCAATTTGATTACCAGCGATACTGTCACAGGTAATATCACGCTGCGTTTAGACGGTGTGCCTTGGGATCAAGCTTTAGACATTATCTTAAAAGTGAAAGGTCTAGATAAACGTATGCAGGGTAATATCTTGATGGTTGCGCCAAGTGATGAACTAGCGGCGCGCGAAGCCAAGAACCTGCAAGCACAACAACAAGTTGAGGAACTTGCACCACTTTATTCAGAATACTTGCAAATTAACTATGCTAAAGCATCAGAGCTGGCGGGCTTAATTAAGAATAAAGAAAACAGTATTTTATCTTTGCGTGGCACAGTGTCAGTTGATGAGCGCACGAATACCTTGCTTGTTCGCGATACGGCCAAGAGCATTGAAGATATCAAGCGTATGATTGATATCTTAGACATTCCCGTTCGCCAAGTGGTGATTGAAGCGCGTATGGTTACAGTTACCGATGACATTAATGAGCAGTTAGGCATTCGCTGGGGGGTCACAGACACCGATGGCGAATACTCGACCGCGGGTAGCTTGACGGGTGCCAACTCTGCCGGTAACGGCGTGACGCCAGATATTGCTGATCGCTTGAACGTGAATCTACCTGTTGGTAACCCGGCTGGCAGTATTGCATTTCAAATTGCGCGTTTAGCAGATGGCACTATATTAGATTTAGAATTAAGTGCTTTAGAGCAAGAAAACAAAGGCGAAATCATCGCCAGCCCACGCATTACCACGGCAAACCAAAAAGAAGCCTTTATTGAGCAAGGTGTTGAAATTCCGTATCAAGAAGCCGCTTCAAGTGGTGCAACGTCGACCCAGTTCAAGAAAGCGGTATTAAGTTTGACGGTGACACCACAAATAACACCTGACGACAATATCATCTTAGATTTAGGGGTTACCCAAGATACCGTGTCTGATATTACCGCTGGCCAAGCGCCAGCAATTGACACACAGCGCATTGGTACGCAGGTTCTTGTTAAAAATGGTGAAACAATCGTATTAGGTGGTGTTTACCAGCAATCTATTATTAGTGCGGTATCTAAAGTGCCTGTACTTGGTGATATCCCGTATTTTGGTTGGATGTTTAGAAATACCAATAATTTCAATGAAAAGAAAGAGTTGTTGATATTCGTAACGCCGCGTATTGTCACAGAACACTTCTAAAAAGCCCTAATAAATCAAGTAAGTGGCGTAATTTTTAGTCACTTACTTGCATTCTCCCGCCAACAATTGCGATAATTACGCCCTTGAAATTTTTGAGAGGAGTTTCCTCTTACCTATTCACACTATTTTTTACGAGAATTAAGTAAGTCTAATGGCAGAAAAACGTAATATTTTCCTAGTAGGCCCGATGGGCGCTGGTAAAAGCACTATCGGTCGAGAATTAGCAGATAAGCTTCACTTAGAGTTTTTCGATTCAGATCAAGAAATTGAACGTCGTACAGGGGCTGACATCTCTTGGGTTTTTGACTTAGAAGGCGAAGAAGGCTTTCGTAAAAGAGAAGAAACTGTCATTGATGACCTTACTGAAATGCAAGGTATTGTGTTAGCGACTGGTGGCGGGTCTGTGATTAGCTCACAAGTGAGAAATCGTTTATCAGCGCGTGGTATTGTGGTTTATTTGGAAACGACCATTGATAAGCAAGTTGCACGTACACAGCGTGATCGTCGTCGTCCACTACTTCAAACATCGGAAGACCCTCGTGTTGTGTTAGAGAACTTGGCCGTTGAACGCAACCCTCTGTATGAAGAGATTGCTGATGTTATCGTTCAAACAGACGATCAAAGTGCCAAAGTTGTTGCCCACAAAATTGTTGAACGTTTAGATTTCTAATGACTTCCTTACGTGTTGAGCTGGGTGAGCGTAGTTACCCGATTTATATTGCGCCCGGACTTCTTGAGCAGAGCGGTTCACTTGCTCAACACATCAAATCAAAGCGCGTTTGTATCGTTTCTAACGATATAGTGTTTCCATTATACGGCCAGCAACTGCTGTCTGCGTTAAGCGACTTTCAAGTCGACTACCTAGTGTTACCTGATGGTGAGCAAGAAAAGAACCTTGCAAATTTTGATCGTATTATGAGTCATCTCTTAGAGCAGGGACACGGTCGTGACTCGACACTCATCGCACTGGGCGGTGGTGTTATTGGTGATATTACCGGCTTTGCGGCAGCTTGTTATCAACGGGGTGTTGACTTTATTCAAGTACCGACGACTTTGCTATCACAAGTCGATTCTTCAGTAGGCGGAAAAACCGCGATCAACCATCCGTTAGGTAAAAACATGGTCGGTGCTTTTTATCAGCCCAATGCCGTGCTAATTGATTTAACAACGTTACAGACATTACCGCCGCGCGAATTTGCAGCGGGTATGGCCGAAGTCATTAAATATGGTATTTTAGGCGACGCAGCGTTTTTCTCTTGGTTAGAAGAGCACAAAGTAGGCATCAAAGCGCAAGACCCTGAATTGTTGCAGCAAGTGATTGCTCGCTGCTGTCAATGTAAAGCCGATATTGTTGCCGAAGATGAGAAAGAAGCAGGCAAGCGAGCCTTGCTAAACCTTGGTCATACCTTTGGTCACGCTATCGAAGCAGAGCAAGGATATGGCGTTTGGTTACACGGTGAAGCAGTGGCCGCTGGTATGGTAATTGCTTCTTCACTTTCTGTAGAACGAGGCTTGCTATTAGCGTCAGAACTACGTCGCATTGAGCAGTTAATTGCTTACTTTGACTTACCGACAGCTTCTCCTGAGGACATGGGATTAGATGCCTATCTCAAGCACATGAAGCGAGATAAGAAAAATGTCGCTGGTCAACTGCGTTTTGTCCTCCCAACTGGCATTGGCCGTAGTGAGGTTGTGGGTGATGTGACGATTGAGGAGCTAAAGCAACTTTTGGATTAATAGATACCCATGCTATTTCAAAGTGCTTGTTTCAGTTGGAATTAGAAGTGGTTTAGGTAAGGCATTGATTGCAGAGAATGGTCGTTCCCTTGTCAAAATCAATAACGCAGCATAAATCGCTTATAAACCAACCCTTTGGGCGCTTCACAGGAACTCACTCTCAGCGTTGCAGCTTATTAAAAGGGAGTAACCATTCCTGCAAGCTGCGCCTTGATATTGAGCCCCTGTGATAGCGCTGAAGTCAAGCATCTTGAAGCAGCATGGGTATAATAACTGAGGTGATTCAGTTCGGATGGCTCCATGATGGCTTTAGCAACCAGTGACAACCCAACAACGGATAAGAATGTGATGTCAATTAGCACCAATGCTCGCATTGACTACATCTTAAAGTTTTCTCGCCACACCGTTGTTGTACTCGATGACCAGCAATCTGGTTTTGGCTCTATTGCTGGCACCTTTTTAGCCTCGCTTTCTGAACAAACCAACGCCGCACTTGTTCCTGTCTCTAGCAAACTCAATGACGTTCAGATTCGCGCTCGTATCAATGAACAGCTATTTCCGGGGGAGGCGTTTGACCCCGAAATATCGCTCACGCAAAGCGTTATTGAACACTATATTAATCAGCAACTCCCGATTGCCATTGTTATTGAACAGGCACACCACTTATCACTGCAAATTGTCCATGAATTAACACTGCTTTCGGAGCTTGCTAAAAAATCTGGTCGTGAAATTGCGGTTGTGCTGCTTGGTCAACCAGCGTTAGGTAAGTTAATCACAACCAACTACAGCTTGTTTAATAAAAAGCTTTCGATGATCTCAGCGGCCAACGGCCAGTTGTTGTCGGCCAATGCGGAGCTCTTTAAGTCACAAGTTACCTTTCTTGCGCTAACCCCTTTTAACAAGCTGGTAATCGCGCTCGTTGCGTTATTGGCGCTGACTTTTGTGACGCTTTATTTTCTCTATCAACGGGATGCTATGTCGTTCAGCAAGCTTGCTGAACCAACGACGACCTCTGCTGAGTCAAATCGCTCAACCCCCACGAAAGAGGCTAGCGAAACAAACGCGAGTGATGCAGATACTGTTGTGTTGGCGAATGGAAAAAGCTTATCAGATAGCAATGCCGATATAAGTGCAGTACCAGCAAGCCCTCAGGACATTCTGCAAGCCATTCTAGCAGAACAAAGCGTAGCACCTGAGCCAGCGGCTGCACCAGTTGACGTATTAACAGCACTTGCTGCTGTTGATGACAAGCCTGCTCAAGCGAGTTTTACTCAATCACACCCTACTCAGCAGGCTTTGCCTTCTGGTAGCGTCGCGGCAGCGGAAAAAGCTCAGGCGAGCGCAGCGAATATTGAGCATAGCGAGCGGGAAGTGAGCACCTTGCGCAATGAGTTTGCTGATGGCAATGAGCGCAATCGTTTAGCAACCGCAGCTCAAAAATCGTCACATCAATTTGATGTTTCTCAACAGGGCGTTGTCATTCAGTTTGCGAACTTAGCGCTACAGCAAGCGTTAAAAAGTGGCAAGCAACCCAGTGAATTGGCACGCTCATTTGCACAGCGCTATCAGCTCACTGATTACCAGTATTACACGCGTATGCTTAACAGCCAGCCTTATTTGGTCATTACCTCGAAGACCTATATACAGCGCGACCAAGCTGTGTTGGCGATGGCTGCGCTGGACGAAGCATTGCAGCAAGCTGGTATTTGGATCAAGTCGACGGCAACCGTGCAAAAGGAAATGGCGGCGGTGAGCCGTTAAGCCCAAAAAACATTGGTCTTGAGCGCCATTCGAGCTACAATCCCCAGTCGATTTAATGGTAGTAGTGGAATTGTTGGCTGAATGACCAATAAAAATAGAGCATTTTTAAAATGGGCAGGTGGCAAATATACCTTGTGTGATGTCATCAACAAAATGCTCCCCAAAGGCGAATGCTTAATTGAACCTTTTGTTGGTGCAGGGTCTGTTTTCTTAAATAGCAATTTTTCACGCTATATCTTAAACGATATCAACCGCGATTTGATTAATCTGTATCAAATTCTTAAAGATACGCCAGAGCAATATATTACTGACGCTGCTAAATTGTTTGTAGAGCAAAATAATCAGGCCGATGCTTATTATGACTTGCGCAAAACCTTTAATGAAACTGACGATATCTACCAGCGCTCACTGCTATTCCTTTATTTAAACCGCCATGGCTACAATGGTTTGTGTCGCTACAATAAGTCAGGCGGTTACAACGTGCCTTTTGGCAAGTACAAGAAGCCTTATTTTCCCGAAAAAGAACTCCAGCTTTTCGCTGAGAAAGCGCAACGAGCGACTTTTGTGTGTGAAAACTATCGGGATACTTTTGCCAGAGCCCAGCAAGGGGATGTCATTTATTGCGATCCACCGTATGTACCACTCAGTAAAACGGCGAGTTTTACGTCTTATGCTGGCAATGGCTTTGGCTTAGATGAGCAAGCTGATTTGGCGAATGCTGCCGAAGAAACGGTCGCACAAGTCAAAGGCTCTAGTGTCTTGATCAGTAATCACGACACCATTTGGACGCGTAAAATCTACGAACACGCACACCGCATCCGCAAATTAAATGTTGCGAGAACGATCAGCCAAAAAGCCAGTAATCGCAAGAAAGTCGGCGAGTTGATGGCATTGTACAAATAACCTCAGCTCTGGATAACTAATGCGCTTCTAGCAGCTATTTTTACTGCTACCAGCGTTAAATTTACTTGCAATAGACTAGCTATTGACGCGCAAATTTGCCTTGCTATCAGCAAAAATCTCTTGCTAGAAGATAACGATAAACACAAATATTTGAATTAATTATTCACTATTTCTTATCCAAACCTGAGGTTAAATAGCGCTAGTTGTTTTTTCGTGCTAGCTAATCCAGCGCTTCGCTTGCTGTCATACTCAGTGTTTCTTGGAACTAGGCGCGCTTAACTCGGCATTATTAAGGCGACCGCCAACACTAGCCCCATAACAAATAACACCACAGCAAATAGCCCAACAAGAATGAACTGAATTGGTTTTCCTTTGCTGAAATCTTGTTGATGATTTGTGCTACTTTGCACCCCAAAAAATGCAGCGCCAACACTTTTTAAGGTCTGCCACCAGGTTAATTTATCTTCACGATTTTCCATCTTGTCACTCACATCTGAGCGATGAGTTTGACGTTAAGTATGCAGAAGCGCTCAAAAAATGACAATAAGTGCCCTGAGAAGGCGGGAGTGTTAAGGGAGTTGGTTGGCACCTACATGAGTTTTTGTAGGTGCCTGAGAGATGCTTACTCTTTATCTTTGATTAAAAAGTAGTGCCCCAGCTAACAACGAATTTAGTATCGTCGTCACCAGAATCTTCATCTGCTCTAGAGACACTGAAGGTAAAGTCGCCTTTGCTAATATCGACTTGTAAGTGACCATAGTCGCTATCGCTGCCAGCGTCGAAATCATAGTAACCGTAGGTTAGGCCGACACTGTATTCCTTCGCGACTTCAAAACCGTAACCCACACTGTAGTAGATATCACCCGTGTCGAATAAAGAGCCGTCGTCCACTTGGCTGTTTACTGTGTAAGCAACGCCAAAGCTGAAATCTGCATAGCTACCATTAAAGTAAACTTCGCCAAAATCACCATCGTCCAGGTCTGCGTAGTGATACAGGATGTAGCCGACATCGTAGCCAAAATCGCCAGACTCACCGCCAAACCCTAAGTAAAAATCAGTTTCTGCGCCATTGCCGTCACCGAGCGAGCCAACCCAAGTACCAGCATAAAAGCCGCTATCATCGCTGTAATCAATACCACCTGATACAGATGCTGAATCAGCGCTTTGGCTGACACCACGCCACAAGTAGTTACTTGTGGCACCAATATTAGCCTCGACAGCTGCTTGTGCTTGATTCGGTACAAACATCATTGTTGCTAAACTCGAAGCAATCGCCATTCCCATTAGTACTTTTTTCATATGTATACTCTCTATGTTTTTATTGTTGTTGAAAGCAGTGCAAACCAAATGCCTAATTTGAGTAATTGCTTGAAAATTGAATTAAAGCATTTAAAAACATGGGTTTAAGTGTTTTTGTGAATCTCCTTTCATTTATTCTGGTTGACGCTGTTGCGCACAAATAGTGCAGCGCTAGTGAAAGAGTGTCCAAATGAGTGCATGAAAAGTATACGTTTGTGGTGGCTTTCACTTCAATAATGCACGCGCATTAGGTAAAGTAGCGCTGATTTTCTGCTAGGGTAAAAGTATGTCTTCATTTTTAATTGCACCGTCTATTCTCTCAGCTGATTTCGCCAGACTTGGTGATGATGTCGCCCGTGTACTTAGCGCTGGTGCTGATGTGGTTCATTTCGACGTGATGGACAATCATTACGTGCCTAATTTGACCTTTGGCCCTATGGTCTGCCAGTCACTTCGCGACTACGGCATCACTGCACCAATTGATGTGCACTTAATGGTGAAACCCGTTGATAGTTTAGTGCCAGCCTTTGCGAAAGCGGGTGCTGATATTATTACTTTTCATCCAGAAGCCAGCGATCACGTTGACCGCACCTTGCAGTTGATCAAAGACAATGGCTGTAAGGCCGGCCTTGTTTTGAACCCCGCAACGCCACTGAACGTGCTTGATCACGTTATGGAGCGATTAGATGTCATCTTGTTGATGTCTGTTAATCCGGGTTTTGGTGGGCAGTCTTTTATCCCGACGACATTAGACAAGTTGCGTTTGGTTAAGCAACGCATTATCGAAAGCGGACGTGATATACGATTAGAAATTGATGGTGGCGTAAAAGTCGATAATATCGCTGAGATTGCCGCTGCAGGTGCCGATATGTTCGTTGCAGGCTCGGCAATATTTTCACAGCCAGATTATCGCACTGTCATTGAACAGATGCGTGCAGAACTGGCTGCTGTCGAGCGAAAGTAAAAAGCTATCTGGCAGTAATGAGTCAGCAAGTCAAAGTAATTTAAGTTATAGAGAGCAAAATGAGTAAACCAATTGTATTAAGTGGCTGTCAGCCATCTGGCGAATTGACGATAGGCAACTACCTAGGCGCACTCAAGCAGTGGGTTGGTATGCAAGATGATCATGAGTGCTATTACATGCTTGTCGATCAGCATGCAATTACCGTTCGTCCTGACCCTGCTGCGCTTAGAAAGGCGACATTAGATGGCTTAGCTTTGTACCTTGCCTGTGGTGTTGATCCACAAAAGAGCACCATTTTTATTCAGTCGCACGTGCCAGAGCACGCACAGCTGAGCTGGGTACTAAATTGTTATACCCAAATGGGCGAGCTAAACCGGATGACCCAATACAAGGACAAGTCACAAAAGTCTGAAGCGAATATGAACTCTGGCTTGTTTACGTATCCAGTGTTAATGGCTGCTGATATTTTGCTTTACAATGCTGATCGCGTGCCTGTCGGCGATGATCAAAAGCAACACTTAGAGCTGGCTCGCGATGTCGCCACCCGCTTTAATAACTTATACGGTGATATCTTTACGGTACCTGATCCACATATTCCGGAATTTGGTGCCCGCATTATGAGTTTGCAAGATCCTCTCAAGAAAATGTCAAAATCAGACGACAATGCCAACAACTTTATTGGCTTGTTAGAAGACACTAAGAAAATCACTAAGAAAATCAAACGTGCCGTAACAGATTCTGACGAGCAAGCGCGTATTTACTTCGATGTTGCTGAAAAACCGGGTGTGTCTAACTTGCTGTCACTATTATCTTGTGCAACAGGTAAGTCAGTTGAAAGTTTAGTGCCAGAATACGAAGACAAAATGTATGGTCACCTTAAAGGTGATGTTGCTCAAGCTGTGGTTGCACTATTAGAGCCAATTCAAGCGCGTTACCAAGAATACCGCGAAGACCAAACATTCTTAAACCAAGTGATGCGTGACGGCGCTGAGAAAGCTTCTGCTCACGCAAGCAAAGTATTAACGAGTGTTTATGATGCAATAGGGTTTGTTGCTAAGCCTTAGCAGCGATAACAACCGTGCGATGTTACGGTTGTCGTGATAACAAAGCATTAAAAAAGCGAGTGAAGGTTGCCATTGAGATAACCTTACTCGCTTTTTTGTTTTACTACTTTTCTACTTTAATCCAAATTAGCTTCGCTAAATCAGGTATTAGGGCACCACTACTTTTGTGCTTTAAGTGATTGCTGCCGGGTTTTCTCAAATAATTTTTCAGCATCGGTTAAAAACTCATCAACGTCACTGCTGGCAGATAACAAGAAGTTTGGCGGCATAATCGTCGCGTCATATTGTGGCCGCGGATTAAATTCAGGTTGCTTACTAAAGTGAATGAGCGCGCTACCACCGAAGAAAATTAGGGTTAAACTGGCGGCTGTTGCAAGGCGGCGGCGATCGCTCATATGGAAGCCGATATAGCAATTTAGCCAAAACATGGTAAAGGCAACAGCAATGGGCAGTAGGTAAGTTAACCACGCAACAGGCCAATTACCTGAGGTGTTGAAGTTCACCAAGGCTTGCACTATGTCGGTTAACATCAGTAGCAAGAAAAACACAAAACAAGTGCCGATTTGGTGCAGTACTCTGGCATCGTTTTTGGTTAAGTGCGACACCATAGACACAAGTGCCGGCCAGATAGAAAAGACCAATGCCATACCAATAGCAGGTACCAAAAGCTGGGTAAAGTTAACTTCTTTTCCTTTATCCAAATAAGTTAACCAGCCAGAAGCTAAGGTAAACAGCATAATGCTGACAACGATAACCAATGGGTTACGAGCCAAGTTGATTAAAGTTTCAAACGCGCTAAAAGGTACACTAGCCGATACTGGGTGATCAGGAAACACCAAGCGTATTTGGCTGTTGCCCAGTGCAATAACGTCACCTGATTTTACGATATGACCATTGGCAACCGTTTTACTTTGTCCAAGAAAAGAGCCATTGAGGCTATCGTGATCGGTGACGATCCAATGCTCACCATCGTAGTTGATGGATAAATGTTGAGGGCAAACATGGGGGTCACTCACAATAATGTCATTGTTATAGGCTCTACCCACTTTTACTGAGCCGTTATTGTATTTGTGGCGACCAATTAACTTGTGCCCTTTACTCAGCTCTTCGACGATTATTTCCATGACACTGACTCCATAAACTGCTTGGTAAAGGCCAATGCCATTGCTTTTTCAACACCCGCAATGGTGAAGTGACTGATCAGCGCTTGGGTATTTTTATCCACTGATAGTCCCAAATAAAGTACGTCGTATAAGTCTGGAAACTTTTTGTAATTTCGTGTGCACAAAATACTTTTGTTGTTAATTAGGTTAGAAGACGGCATCACAATATCGTGATGACACGCGAACTCTGTGACATCGTCTTTGGTGGCTTTGTTATTCGCCGCCGCGCGAGCGATTTGTCGCTGATATAAGTGATAGAACTTCAAGTCACTAATTTTATTGGTTTCCATGTATTGAAATTGCATTTCAATACCGCCGGTAAAAAAGTTGTTGTCGATAAAGGTATCTTCATCCATCGCGCAATTGGCCATCGCCGAATAAATTAACGCGTCTTGCTTGTCGGCATTTGATTCCCCCCAACAACGAATAAAAGGGACATCAATGGTTGGAATAATGCCGTTGCCTAACATTTTTTTGTGCCATTTGCTGGTCAGTAATGTCTCTACCATGGCTTGCTGATTGGCGGTCAGTTGCTCCGCCATTTGTTGCTCTATCGTCTCAGGTGCCGCTTGTTGGTAGTCATGAAACAATTTGGCCAGCTTGTCATGCGGCACTAAAAAGCCAATCTGATTGCCTGAAGTTGCAACGTTTACACCCACGACTTGCTCTGTTTTATTGACCACAGGGCCACCACTCATCCCAGAATTCACTGAACCCGTAAAATGGATTTTATCAATAAATGACTCTTTCTTGAGGCCATTGTAAGTACCTGGCACGACAATCATGCCCAGATCGTGAGGGTTACCTAGTGAGAAAAGTTTTTCGCCTTTCGTTGGTGCTTGCTCGGCAATGGAAAAAAATGACATGGGCGCTGAAACTGCTCGTTTGACCAGCGCTAAATCATTGATCACATCAACACTGGCTAATGTTAGTTGCCCTTTATTTCCTTGGTGATCCAAATACTGAATTTGATACTTTTCTGGGTATTGTGCGTGGCCGGAAATAACATGGTAATTGGTCGCAATTAAGCCATCAGCTGTGATTTGAAAGCCCGAGCCGATAGTGGATTTTTCACCGCTCGCCTTATCAATCAGTCGAATTTGGTAGAGCGAGGGGGCAAGCTGTTTGAATATTGTGCCTGCCTGCTCAGCAGCGTACAGCTTAGTCAGAGAAAATAGCGGGCTGACAATAAACAGCAGTGTAATTAATACCTTCATTAATACTTCCGTTACTTAAAGATAGTCTCATTGTGCCAAGTATTTATAGTAACCAACAGCTTTTAAACGAAAAAAACGATAAATCACCGTTTTAGCCGCAAACGTGTTGTGGAGATTATTGAGCATACGAAGCAAACGCGAGTTTTGAGTCAAAGCCGCGGTAAATCGATGACTGCCATTTTTTACTCAGCTGATTAAACAAATATCAAATAAATGGTTGAAAAGCATACAGTTAATTGTCTGCATTCTTTACAGATGAAAATTTTTTGTTCAAATGTGCTTTTATAAGTGGTTGAAATTAAATGAAATGTTTTCTCTGGTATGACCTTTGCTGATTGTCGGTTGTCTTATCAAGCAGCAAGGAGCAGTAAATGCTTAAAAAACAAAAACTAGGACTCGCGTTTCTCTTTTCGTTTCTAACTTTTTCTCAGCATGTATCGGCATCGCTTATTCAAGGGTGGGGCGTTCAAGCGAACGCTGGTAGTGCAAGTAACTGCAGTGCAGGAAGTTGTACGAGTGCAAACGGCGGTAGATTCGCCGGGGAAAATGACGGTGGAGAGCATCAAACAACAGCAACATTGGAACATGACCTTTACGGTTACGGCAGAGCATATGCTGATTTATCCGGCTCTGGTTACTTGCCAACATTAAAAGTGTTTGCCAGTTCAGAGTTTGGCAGTCGTGGCACGGCCAATGCGTTTGGCGTACAGCGTTTTACTTATGAAGGCGCTGATAATCACACCATCGACTTAGATTACAATTTGCATGGTTCAATTACTGAGTTTAGTTCGCGTAATTATTTACAACTGCGTGCAGATGTTGGTGTATTAATTGGTGATAGCCTGGAATGGTACCCTGATTTTGCTTCGCTCTACTTTGAATTTGGTGGCGATTTAGAGCCTGGTGGCAACGACAGTGAATTTATATCTTCCGGTGCAGATGTCAATATGCCTGGCCGCTTGTCGTTTGATATTGATAATGGTCAGTCTTTTTATGTGATTACTTCGGTATCAGCTCGCGCTTATGGTGGTGAAGCAGATGGTTGGAATACACTGTCGCTTAGCTTTTTAGACACCTCGGGATTAACCGCAGCATCAGCTGGCTCACTTAATAATCAGTCCACAACCGCAGTGCCACTACCTGCCACTTGGTTAATGTTATTACTGCCATTGGCTATGCTGGTACGTCGCCAAAAATAAATACCGACTCGGCTTATCATTTTTAGGGTGGTGTTATTTCCACCCTAATTTATCCTCAAACTCACTGTCGAGTTTTTTGGCAAAGTCTTTCGCTTGAATGGCCACTTTTTCTAATTGCTTATCTTCTTCTGTTTGTGCCGTGTATGCCGGAACGGGTGTGGGGTAACCCGTATCGTCAACCGCCATAAAGGTGATAAAACAGCGATTAGTGACCGCTTGCTTACCTGTTTTTGGATCACCCGCTTTGACGACCACATAGATATGCATGCTCGATTTACCCGTGTGCACAATGCGCGCCGTAAGGCTAATTAACTGTCCCACTAAAATAGGGCGAATAAAGCGAATAGCATTTGCGGATACGGTGACGCAATAGTGCTTACTCCACTGTGCAGCACAAGCATAAGAAGCTTGGTCAATCCATTTCATCACCATTCCACCATGCACTTTTCCGCCAAAATTTACGTCGGTTGGTTCAGCGAGAAAACGAAATTCAACGGTGTTACTTGTTGTGTTATCAGTCGTCATAAATAGCCCTATTTATGCCTAATTTGGAGTCAATGATAGCCGATAATCTGCTAGTTGCGCGTTAATTGCAATGCTTACTCACGGTTACCCATAGGTATGACAGTCAGAGGACAACCATAAATGTTGTGTAAACAATTGTTCATACGCCAGTCATGAAGGCGCCACGTAACTGTCATTTTTCTCTCTTATATTCGGTTGGCTGCTGGGGCGAGATTCATAAAAACGTCTAAATAGGCCAACACATAGCCCCTAAAAGCAACTTCAAACATATAACAAACTTCAGAGGAACGAGATATGTACTCTCGATGGATGCTTCGCTCGCTAATAGCTTCGCTCTTAGCCACGAGCGCACACGCTGCCGTGCTACCAGAGATACAAAAATCAAGTGCGTGGTACAGCAATGCAGAGCAAGTGATCAATACCAAGCTTCAACAAAACACCAAAGACAAAGCGAAAAATGTCATTTTGTTCGTTGGTGATGGCATGGGGATTTCTACCTTAACGGCGGCGCGTATTTTACAAGGACAAATGGCTGGCCAATCAGGGGAAGAGGGCTACCTGTCATTCGAAACATTCCCCTATTCAGCACAAGTGAAAACCTACAATGTCGACGCACAAACACCGGATTCAGCAGGCACCATGACCGCAATGATTTCCGGGGTAAAAACGGATGTCGGTGTGATTGGTGTCGATGAAGACATCGAACGCGGTAATTGCGCGACGGTGAAAGGTAATGAACTGGTCAGTGCCGTTGAGCTTGCTGAAATTCGCGGCTTATCAACGGGGGTTATCTCTACGGCGCGAATTACCCATGCAACACCTGCGGCGACCTATGCAAAATCGGCAGACCGCAACTGGGAAGACGTATCAGATATGCCAGAGGCAGCCGCTGCTGGCGGCTGTGAAGATATTGCTTCACAGCTTGTTAATTTTGAAAAAAACCTAGAAATGCGTTTTCCCGGGATTGATGTCGATGGTATCGAAGTTGCCATGGGCGGCGGTCGTCGCCATTTCTTACCAAAAGACGCTGCCTTCAATAGTGCCGATGCCCGTAGTGAAGTCGAAGGTGATCGCACCGATAGTCGCGATCTCACGGCAGAGTGGCAAGCAACTTATGAACATGGTGCTTATGTGATGGACAAGGCGGGGTTTGATGCTATCGACCCTGCAACAGCGACCAAGGTACTTGGCTTGTTTAACGAATCACATATGCAATACGAAGCCGATCGCGCTAATGATATTGCCGGTGAGCCATCGTTGTCAGAAATGACGAGCAAAGCGATTGATATTTTGGATAACAACGACAAAGGTTACCTCTTAGTCGTGGAATCAGGTCGTATTGATCACGGTCATCACGCCGGTAATGCGTACAATGCCCTTAATGACACTGTTGAATTTGCTAAAGCGGTACAAGCGGCTGCCGATGCCACCAACCCAGAAGATACCTTAATTCTGGTAACTGCGGATCACAGCCATGTGTTTACCATCGCGGGATATCCTAAGCGCGGTAACCCCATTTTAGGCAAAGTTGTTGCTGTTGGGAGTGACGAGCCAAGCTTGGCTTCTGACGGTATGCCATACACGACACTGGGTTACACTAATGGCCGTGGTTTTGCTGATTTAGGCAGCGAAACTAACGCCGATGCAATTTACGGTATTGACCCCAATGCTGGTCGCAAAGACATTACTGCGGTTGACACTACTACGCCTGGTTTTCACCAAGAAACCACTATTCCACTGAGTTCAGAAACCCACGCCGGTGAAGATATTTCACTACATGCGAAAGGCCCTGGCGCGCATTTAGCGCAGGGCGTAGTTGAGCAAAACGTGGTCTTTCATTTAATCAATCAAGCACTTGGCTTGTTAAACGACTAGGAGTAGTGACATGAAAACTTTGAAACTTTTATCGTTGTCAATTTTGGTCGCCTTAGCAGGCTGTGATGGTGACGACGGCCGAGATGGTACAAACGGGGCTGATGGCGCCAATGGCTTAAATAGCTTAGTGGTGCAAACGCCTTTGGCTGTCGGCAACGCCAACTGTTTAAACGGTGGTGTGCAAATTGATTCTGGCTTAGATGATAACGGCAACAACACGCTTGAATCGGGTGAAGTTGACGCCACTGAGTTTGTCTGTTCACCAACAATTACCAACGTGACTGGCGGTGCAGCTGAGGTTACCAGCACAAATACCTGGTTTAGCCAAGCTAAGCGTCGAGTAGAAATCGCGCAAAGCCGCGCTGAGGCGATTGAAATAGCGAAGGGCCAAGCGAAAAACGTGATCTTATTTGTCGGTGACGGGTTGGGCATTTCAACCATTACGGCAGCGCGCATTATGGCGGGGCAGCAAGCAGGTTTAGATGGCGAAGAATACGAATTAAGTTTCGACAAATTCCCGTATTCAGGTTTTGCAAAAACCTACAATGTTGATGCACAAACTCCTGACTCGGCAGGTACTATGACCGCGATGATGTCTGGCGTGAAAACCGATGTCGGCGTAATTGGCGTCGCAGAGGGTGTCTCTCGTGGCGATTGTTCATCGGTATCAAGCCAAGAGTTGGTTACCGCACTGGAGATGGCTGAAATTGCGGGTAAATCAACGGGCGTTATTTCAACCGCGCGAATCACCCATGCAACGCCAGCAGCTACCTATGCCAAATCTGCCGATCGCAATTGGGAAGATGTGTCGGATATGCCAGCAGAGGCGGTGGCGGCAGGTTGCCAAGATATAGCTGCGCAATTAGTTAACTTTGAAACTAATCTCGAAGCACGTTTCGCCGGCTTAGATGTTGACGGTATTGAAGTGATGTTTGGCGGTGGTCGCCGTCACTTCCTGCCAAAAGACGCCGCGTTCAACACCGCCGATGCAGTCAGCAGTGTTGAGGGCGATCGCACCGATGGCCGCGATTTAACGGCTGAATGGCAGGCAAAATACACAGCGGGTCAGTATGTTATTGACCAAGCAGGGTTTGATGCGATCAATCCGGCAACCACTGAGCGCGTGCTTGGGTTATTTAACGAATCTCATATGCGTTATGAAGCAAACCGCAATGAAGACGCGTTAGGTGAGCCATCGTTAACACAAATGACCGCCAAAGCGATTGATATGTTAGCTAACAACGACGATGGTTTTTTCTTAATGGTTGAATCGGGGCGTATCGATCATGGTCACCATGCTGGCAGTGCTTACAATGCCTTAACGGATACCATTGAATTTGCCAAAGCGGTTGATGCCGCAGTAAAAGCAACAAACCCAGAAGACACTTTAATTATCGTCACGGCCGATCATAGCCATGTCTTTACCATTGCGGGTTATCCCAAGCGCGGTAACCCAATTCTAGGCAAAGTGGTGAGTGTTGGCAGTGAAGAGCCGAGCTTAGCGGCGGATGGCTTACCTTACACTACGGTTGGTTACACCAATGGCCGAGGCTTCAAAAATCTCGGTAACGAAACCAATGCTGATGTCGCCTACGGTATGGACATAGTCAACGACCGCCAAGACTTAACGACTGTGAGCACTGAGTCTTCGGGGTTCCATCAGGAAGCACTAATCCCGCTGAGCTCTGAAACGCACGCAGGCGAAGATGTTGGTGTCTATGCTATGGGGCCAGGCGCGCATTTAGTGACGGGGACAAACGAGCAAAGCTTGATTTTCCACGTGATGAATCACGCCGCTGACTTTGTAAATCAAGCTGACAGTGCGCTTGAATAAGCTGTCAGCTCGCTCAGCTATACAAAATTAATGTAAAAGCAAAATAAAAGGATACGGGAGGCGAGCTTCGCCTCCCGCAATTATTATGAATATCAAGAAAACCGTCACTCTTTGTTTGCTTGTCGCCAGTACTCAGCTAGCGGCATTTGCACACCAACAGTCAATCTCGAATGCTAGCCCAAAGCGCTGTCAGGCCGAGCAATTGATTGCTCATTATGAGCAGACATTTGGGGAGCACCATGAGCATGCGAACATAGCTACTCACAACCCTAACCATAATCACAATCAGGCTCAACAGCAAAAAAGCACAGTTCAACAGCTCACGTTATTGCGTAAAGGTAATCGCGTTGCTCATTACAACCCTGAACAAAAAGTCGCTAATATCTGGTACCTCAATCGCCACAAGCAACAACAACTGACACGTGTCTTTGAGCGATATCAGCAAGGTATTGAATATCAGGCAGATGAACTTAAAGCCCAACAGCAGTGGCATTATGTGCGTACGCTCGTTGATCACGCATTGCTTGCAAGTATGAGTCATCAAAAAGCCTCAGGTGCTGGCTGCCAGCGCCTCGAACACTATACGCTTGCTACGGCAACACATGAATTTCAACTGCAATGGTTACCAGCATTAGCACTGCCGCAATCATTAGTGGTCACAGATAAGCAGACGCATCAAACCAGCCGTTTACAGCTAGTGGATATTGAGTATGGTGATAAAGTTGTTGAGCAATTTACCGTGTGGGATGCGTTGCCAACCACTGACTATGCCGACGTTGGGGATAATGAAAACAATCCGTTTTTAGCGAAAATGATCAATCAGGGGTTTTCAGGTAGCCCAAATGCACACGCACATCACCACCATTAATAAGGTGGTGATGCACCGCTAAAATATACGTGCTTTTACTTGCTTTGGTGCAGGCTAGGGTATTACTGGGTTTTTGCGAGGTAGTAGCCAGGTTTGACCTCAGATTTCACACAGGTATGAATTGACCTGTTCGTGCCGAGCGTCTTTAGCGGACGACATTTTAGTTTTTGTGCTTTGACGCCATATTTTTCCACATACATTGCCGCTTCTTGGGAGGCGATTTTTAGAAATTTTGGATCTATGTTTTCATCTAGCCAATTGAGAGGTTTTTGCCAAGCTTTGGTTTTTTGCTCATTGGCAACGGTCAGCCAAGCATAACTTTTCAATAAGTCTTGTTGTGTCCCTTGGCTACTTAGATACATTACACCGACCATATATTGAGCTTTTTTATCCCCAAGTTTAGCCATCGCCTCTAAAGCAGGCAGGGCTTTTTCATAGTCTTTTTTCTTGTACAGCGAAATTGCCTGTTCGACATCTTTTTCATAATCTTCAATAGCGACTAGGTTACTATTATTTGACAGTGCGAAACTGACAGGCGCAGTGGCAAGTAGCACGGCAAGCGAGCCGCCAATAAGCACTTTACGCATTAATAAGGTTGTGTTTTGTCTAATACTCATCCTGATATCCTTGGTTGATGATCCATCTGCACCTAGTTTAACGAAGACCTTCGTTAACATGAATGTCGAAATGTAACAGGGTGTTTATTACTGTCATTCGAGTCATAAATATTGGTAAGATCCCAGCTATACCCCAAGATTTTTCGATTTTGTGAATGCGCTTTTCCATTGTTAAGCGGCTAACCGCTGCCATTACTTCAGCTACTTTTCTGAGCTTGTTTACTTCGCTAAATGTTTCGGCTAATGCAACATTTGCATTGGAGACTGAGCCAGAATTTGGTGTGCTTTCTGGCTTTAAAGGCAGTGAATTATGTACTGTCGCAGCCAATACACAATCTTATATCAAACACCACCCAGACGATGTCAAAGCGGTGCACGATGGCAGTGCAGTGATAGGCAATGATATGTCGCTAGCGCGCGTTAACGAGACACTGGCGTTTTTATGTGAAACCTATCGCAGTGACGTGCGAGCAGGGCGACAAAGCCGACTGCACAATAGCGAGTTTGTCAAAGCGAATTTCGAGTTTATTCGCTGGTTACCAGACAAAAAAAACGCTGATCGCATTGCGAGTAGCAGCACGAATAAGGTGAAAACACGACTGCTCAATGATATCCCAGCGCAGCAATTATTTGTAACCAAGTACTACGCTAAGCTGCTTGATGGCAGCAGCGTGCAAAGTGGCCGCTACGATCAGGCGCTTTATCAGCTACCGGATGATGAACAAGGGCTTTCGAAACGAGCGGCAGAGGCGAAAAAAGCTGAACTCACACGCTATCAGTTTACGCGACAACAAGTGATCGAAGGTGCGCTACTTAAAGGCAAGTTAGCCAAGCCTTTGGTTTGGGTTTCAGAAGAAGCCTTGCACGATGTGTTGTTGCAGGGCACAGGTGTGTTGCAAGTTGATGGTAAAACCCGTTATTTCAATGTGCATCGCAACAATGGTATTGCCTACGATTACCACATTGGAAAACGCGAACAAGCGCGCTATTGGTATTTTGCCGAAGTGCCAAGTATTTTGGGTTATGGTCAAGACTTGCCTGATAAAATCGCGATTAAACCACAGGTCAGTTTAGCGGGTAACGTCAAACAATTAGGGCTAGGTAAATTAATGTTACTGAGTTATCACACTGAGCGTAACGGTTTGCCGCCTAAACACGAAGCGCGTCTAGCTGTATTGGCCGACGAAGGAGGCGCGTTTGACGATAACTTGTTCCAACTCGATCTGCTCGCTGGTAATTATCGCGGCTGGCAAGATTATTATGCGGCGAATAAACACCTGCCTGATTATGCCGACGTCTGGATTTTATTGAAAAAACAATAACCGCAACTGGGTGTGACAGGCTTCACACTTGGGTGCAATGAAAATGCCTGTTTATATAAAACTTTTACTCACTTAATACGCTGGCTTACTTAATATTTTGGCTCGCTTGAACCTATGGCTCATTTAAAAATATGGCTCGTTTAAAACAAACATACGCTGCTAATGGCTTTTTTGGCATTGGCATTATGAATAATGTTGATGAAATTAACATTGGCACCCTTTGGCGCTCTGCTTATATTCTTGGCGCCTCATTTATTTTTACGGTTGACAAAAAATACAAGAAACAAACCACAGATGTGGTTAATGCTTGGCAAAAAATTCCACTTTATCATCATGATACTATTGAAGATTTACTTGCTAATTTACCGTACGACACTCCGCTTATTGGGGTCGAGTTAGACGAACAAGCTCACGATATTATTGGCTTTGAACATCCCCATCGTTGCGTTTATTTACTCGGTAATGAACAGTCGGGTCTACCTCCACAAGCGCTGGCTAAGTGTCATCGGTTGATTCAATTACCGGGTGATTACAGCTTAAATGTCTCGGTAGCAGGCAGTCTGGTGATGTATGACCGCCTTGCCAAGCTTGGCTAGTGTTACTTGGCTGGTGTTACAGTAAATTAGCGTTAGTCGAACAATCCCCCATCAGCATAAACGGAATTATCCATAAAGTTTAGCCAAGAGTTGGCGTGGAACAATCGCCATCTGATGCGCACGGCCAATGCTGCCGCTCAACTCAGGGACGAGTAGCTTTGGCGTGGTCTGCACTTTTGATAGTGAAGCCCATCATATGGGGCATTTTGATGACATTTTTTTATAGTGAAATATTATTGAGATCCAAGTGAAATAAATCCAAACATTTCATTCTAAATAAGATGATATTTATTCGCATTTGCATTTGTCTTTGTGCTAGTATGCTTTAAAAAATTTACATAATTTTACACATGAGCATTTTCTCTTCTATAACTAGTCAGGATGTGCTCAAAACTAACAACAAGGTTAATATAGAAAATGAAAAAGTCTCTTCTAACTACAGCTATTTTGGCTTCGTTAACGCTTTCTGCCTGTGGCGGTAGCAGCGGCGGGTCTGACAATACAGATCCAGTAACTCCTGCACCAACACCTAACACAGCACCAACTGATATCGCGATTGACAACAGCAGTGTTGATGAGAACTCAGCTGGCGCCGTTGTCGGTAAGCTTTCAGCAACTGACGCTGAAGGTGGCGCGATGACATTCACAGTAGACAGCGACATGTTCGCCGTTGATGGTGACGATTTGAAACTTGCTGCTGGCTACGCGGCTAACTACGAGCAGGCAAAAACAATGACAGTGAATGTTACTGTTGCCGATGCTGATGGCGAGACTTTTTCAAAAGACTTAACGGTTAATGTTAACGATGTATTAGACGCTTACAAATTTGACAGTAAGTTTGTCAGTGATGCATCAGGTGTTAACTACGGCGGCCAAACGGCTCGCCAAGCGCAAATCGCGCAGCTTAACTACTACATTGCCAATAGTTTACAAACCGACCTAGATGCCACTAATGGCCCATTAAGAACACGTCAAGACGTTATCAACAAGCTTTACTCTTTCTTCCATTTAGGCAAAGTTGGTGATGGTGTAGATACGTCAGCGACAGATGACTTAGGCCAAGCATACACGTTATATGATTACGACACTAACCAAGCCAATACGGGTGCTGGCTTACAAATTAGCTTTATCGACGATGCAGAGCAAGCAACAGTAGGTGCCATTTCAGGTAGTCATAAAGACTTACGTGGCAAGCTCGCGGGTAACGATGCGTCGCGCATGCACAAAGACTGGAACGATGGTTCAAGCTTTGTGGGTTGGACTGACGGTATGACACCAACCAAGCTAGTCGCTGAGTTCTTCAAGCAACTAGCGGATAACGCGGAAGTTCAGTTAAATGATGACCTTCGCCGTGATGAAGCAACGGGTGAAGTTGTGAATACGGTTTACATCAACACTGACGGTACTGACTTAAAGCAGCTTATCCAAAAATTCCTATTAATGGGTGTTAACTTCTCGCAAGGTACTGACGATTACTTAGACGAAGGTATCGGCCAAGATCGCGATAACACAGAAGCACGCAGCGCTGGCGCGACAGATTCGTTACTAGAGCACGGTTACGATGAAGGTTTCGGTTACTTCGGTGCGGCGCGTGATTACATCGAGTACTCAGATGACGAAATTGCGAAAAAAGGCGGTCGTGATGACTACCAAGGTAAGCACGACACTGATGAAAATGGCACGATTGATTTGCGCTCTGAGTACAACTTCAGTGCTTCAGTAAATGCCGCTAAGCGTGACCGCGGTTCAGTTGATAACTCGATGCCAACCGATTTCACCAAAGACGCGATGGAAGCGTTTATTGCCGCACGTGAAATTATGCGTACCAACACAACGATCAGCGACGAACAACAAACCATGATCGAAACGTACCGTGACCAAGCGGTGATGGCATGGGAAAAAGCAATCGCAGCGACTGTTGTTCACTACATTAATGACGTAACTGATGATCTAGAAAAATCAGGTACAGCGGATTACAACTCTGCTGATGTTGCTAAGCACTTCTCAGAAATGAAAGGTTTTGCGATTGGTTTACAATTTAACAAGCGTTCACCATTAACAGCTGCGCAGTTTGCTGAAATTCACAACTACATGGGTATCAAGCCAGTATTATTGCCTACCGGCTCGGCTGATATGACAGCGGTTAACGCTTACATTGCTGACTTAGACAAAGCTCGCGCTATTTTCCAAGCGGCTTATGAATTTGATGCTGAAAATGTTGAGAACTGGTAATTTAAAAAGTAATCAATAGGTTAAGCTAATTGAAGCCTTGGACTTTCGGGTCCAAGGCTTGTTTTGTTTTTATTGCCGGCAAATTTGTTAGATCTCAGTGGCGATAGAAACGAGTGGTAACATACAAAAAGGTAGACATATGTCGGTTAATACTAAACGCGCGTTATTACCTCTTGCCATCGCCAGTGCGCTTGTTTTAAGTGCTTGTGGCGAAAGCACCAGTAGTAATGCAGGCCCTGATTTTAATAGCGGTTCAACACCCGCGCCAACACCACCAACAACGCCACCTACGACACCGCCAACAACACCCACCCCGAGCTTTGAGCAGCGCGCTTTGTTAACAAACCTTGCGGACAACGTGATCAGCCCAACATTTGAGCAATTTGTGCAAGTCACTGGCGATCAAATGCAAGCCGTAGCCGGTTACTGTCAGCAGGAAATCGCAGCAGGACAGGGCAATGCAACGAGTGAGCAAGTCAATACGGCGCGAATGGCAGCACAAGCAAGTTGGCGTAGCAGCATGAATGTTTGGCAGCAAGCCGAGGTCATGCAAGTTGGGCCACTGATCGGCAACAGCGGATTTTTGCGTAATAAAATTTACGCTTGGCCACTGGCAAGTTCATGTAACGTTGATTTTGAAGTGATCAACTTCCGCACTGGTGAAATTAATGGACAGCCATACAACATCGCCAATCGCGCTGCCAGCCGCAGAGGCTTAGCGGCACTTGAGTATTTGCTGTTTAACGACAACCTAGACCACAGCTGTACCGTTGGTGCTCAGCCACAAGGTTGGAACAGCGAAACTGAGCAAGCGCGCAAAGAAGCACGTTGTTTATTCGCTGGTGAAGTGGCCAGAGACTTGAATACGAGCGCACAAGAACTTGTTGCTGCATGGGATGGCGACAATGGCTTTGCGGTTGAATTAAAGCAAGCAGGCTCCGCTGGCAATCAGTTCGGTACTGAACTTGAAGCCATTAATCGCATCAGCGACGCAATGTTCTACATCGACACGGCAAGCAAAGACAACAAGCTCGCTGCTCCGCTCGGCTTATTTGCCAATGTCTGTGGCGCAGAGGCTTGCCCAGAAGCGGTTGAATCCGTGTACGCCAATAATTCGCTAGACAATATTGAAAACAACTTGGTAGCTTTCCAAAAGCTATTAACTGGCGGTGAAGGCATTGGCTTTACTGACTTTTTAATTGATCAAGGTGATGCCGCGACGGCAACAACGATGACTGCGGACGTTGAAACGGCAATCAGTGATATTCAAGCGTATCAGCAAACGTTAGCGCAAACACTGACTGACAATGAAGCACAAGTGACAGCAAGCCACGCGCGCGTAAAAGCGGTAACTGACACGCTAAAAGTAGACTTTATCAACAGCTTAGCACTTGAACTACCAGTAACTTCTGCGGGAGATAACGATTAATCATGATGGCAACAATGACGTATAAAAAAGCGATAAGAAAAACGAGCCTAGCGCTCGCCATTGCTGCGGTTGTCTCGCCGGTATTTGCTGATGAGACACCAGATGATGAAAAGCCTGCTGAATATTACGAGCGCATTCAAATTTTAGGTAATGACAATAGCTTGCGGACCGAGCCAGGTTCAACCACGGTAATTGGTGAAGCTCAGTTAGAAAAATTCAAGTTCAACGATATTAACCGTGTACTTTACAGCGTACCTGGCGTAAATATTCGCGAAGAAGACGGTTTTGGTTTACGTCCTAACATTGGTTTTCGTGGCGCGACACCTGAGCGTAGCCAGAAAATTACGGTGATGGAAGACGGCATTCTGATCGGCCCAGCACCTTATTCAGCGCCAGCGGCATATTACTTCCCGATGATGAGTAAAGTGACCTCGGTCGAAGTGTCGAAAGGCCCCGCAGCCACTAAATATGGCCCAAATACTGTTGCCGGTGCGATTAACTTAGTTACCCGCCAAGTACCTCAGGCCAAAGAAGGCTCGATTGACTTAGCGGCGGGTAGCGACGGTTTTGGCCGCGCAAAAGCTTATTTTGGTAGCACGAATGGCGACTTTGGTTATGTGGTTGAAGGCGTGCATTTGCGCTCTGATGGCTACAAAGAGCTTGATGGTGGCGGTGATACCGGTTTTGAAAAAAACGATATCATGGTCAAGTTTAACTACGATCTTTCCGGCGGTGGTTACAGCCAAGTGGTTGAATTGAAGCTGGCTTATGCTGATGAAGAGTCAGACGAAACGTACTTGGGCTTAACCGACGCAGATTTTGCTAAGAACCCGAATCGACGTTACGCTGCCGACCAATTGGCATTGATGGACTGGGAACACAAGCAGTTTATGTTTACCCACTTTATCGGCAACGACACCTTTGATGTCACGACACGTGTTTATCACAACGATTTTGATCGCTCTTGGTTCAAACTGAATCGCTTCAAAGGTGGCTTAGTTAATCGCGACTTGCAAGAGATCTTAGCTAACCCTGAAGATGAAGTGAACGCTCGTTTTTATCAAATCTTGACTGGCGAGCAAGACTCAGTGCAGGAATTTGAAAAGCTATTAGTGGGGGATAACTATCGCGAATTTTACTCGCAAGGTATTCAATCTGAGCTTTACTACAACTTTGAACTAGCGGGCTATAAGCACCAACTGAACGCAGGTGTTCGCTTTCACAAAGACCAAATTCGTCGTCGTCACACCGAAGACGCATTCTTTATGCGCGCTGGCAATTTAGTCTCTGATGGTTCGCCACAAGTCGCTACAACCAGTAACCGCGAAACCAGTGAAGCACTGGCGGTATTTTTAAAAGATACCATTTACGTGAGTGACTTTGAGTTTACCTTAGGTATGCGCGGTGAGTTTATTGATTCTGAATATCAAAATGAAGCCGCGGGCCGTGAAGGTGACTACTTGAACAAAGATTCGAGAATTTGGTTGCCAAGTGCCAGCGTGTTCTACAAATACTCTAGCGAATTAGGTTTCTTTGCCGGTGTGCACGAAGGTTTTGTACCGACGCGCCCACAAGAAAGCCCGGAAGTGGATATTGAAAACAGCGTTAACTATGAAATTGGTACCCGTTTCCACAATGGCAACTCTCAGCTTGAAGCCGTTGTGTTTTTCAACGACTTCGACAGCCTAAAAGAAAGTTGTTCATTCTCAGCAGCATCAGCTTGTGGCGGTAACTTAGATGCCGAGTTTAACAGTGGTGAAGCCAGTGTTCTGGGGCTAGAGTTTGCGGCCTCACACACCTTTGCAACTGACTGGGGCTTTGATATTCCAACGTCTGTTACCTACACCTACACAGACGGTGAATTTGATACCAGTTTTGTTTCAGACTTCCCAATGTGGGGTACTGTTGAGGAAGGGGACGCACTACCTTACTTACCGGAAAATCAGCTAACGGTTAGCCTCGGCTTAGCCAGTAACGACTGGGAAGTGAGCTTAGTTGCCCGTTATATCGATGAGATGTTAGAAGCTTCTGGTGACGGTGTCGTGTTATCGGGGGTTACTACGGAATCCTTGACGGTTGTGGATATGTCCGCTAGCTACGACTTTGGTGATTATGGTAGTGTTTACTTAAAACTAGATAACGTATTTGATGAACAGGAAATTGTGAGTCGTCGCCCATTTGGTGCACGTCCAACAAAACCACAACAAGCGATTGTTGGCTATCAATATAGTTTCTAAACAAGCGCTCGCTTGAAGATGGCGCTATTAACTGTTTATCTTTTCATCGGTTGAAAGGTTGATGGTTTGACAGGTTGATAGTCTGAAAGCTAAATAGCGCCAAAGCTCAGCTCCTAGCACTATGCTAGGGGCTACATTTTTAACAATTAACCAACGTTTATTGTGGTTAATTTACGTATTGATACTGGCAAGGCGATAAAACAATAACAAGGAGCAAGCGCGTCAGTATTGGAATTGATAATGTTAGATTTTTTTCTCAGCAATTTTAAAGAATTATCTCTGTATGTGCTTGATGCCAACAAGCGCATTTATTGGGGCTATATTGCCTCTTCTATTGCCTTAGCTACGTTAGTATTCTGGCGTGTCAGTAAACAACGGCAAACGTCACCACTGGCCGAAACGCATTACAACGCTGAGCACCTTGCTGGCAAATCTGCGATTAGGCGCTTTTGGCATTTCCTCTTTCCCGCTTCCATTTATCTGAGCCAGTCGGCTAAAAACGACTACGCTTTGTTTGTTCTCAATAAACTACTTAAAGCGGCGTTATTTCCGCTCGTTGTTATCACCATGGTGCCGATTGCGCTGGGCATATCGTCAGCACTGGAAAGTGTGTTTGGCGTTATTGAACATATTCAGCTCTCTGCCGCCACCACTATGCTGGTATTCACGGTATTGCTGTTTATTGTTGATGACTTCACTCGTTTTTTATTGCACTACATGCTGCACAAAATTCCGTTTATGTGGGAATTTCACAAGGTGCATCATTCGGCAAAAGTATTAACCCCGTTTACCATTTATCGCTCGCACCCAGTAGAAAGCTACTTGTATGCCTGCCGCATGGCGTTAACCCAAGGCACCGTTGTCGGCTTGTGTTACTTCCTGTTTGGCCCAACGCTGAAAATGATCGACATTGTTGGCGCTAACTTATTTGTCTTTGCCTTTAATATCATGGGCTCTAATTTACGCCACAGCCATATTTGGCTGAGCTGGGGTGATAAAGTGGAAAACTGGTTTATTTCACCGGCTCAACATCAAATCCATCACAGCGACAGCCCTAAGCTGTTTGATGTTAATTTAGGCTCGGCACTGGCCATTTGGGATCGCCTGTTTGGCACTTTGGTCAGAGCGTCGAATGTGAAAAAATTGAGCATAGGTATTGGCGATGAATACGCTGAACACCAAACGTTGCGCGGTATTTATTTACAGCCATTTGCTAAATCTTGGCAGGTGCTAACGCGTTCATTTAGGGCGAACAAGACAGCTAAAAGTAAAGCGAGTAAAAAAGCCACTTCATAGCGGTTTAAGGCTTACAAGGCTTAAACCGCTCAACTTCACCTGCTAGAAGCTTCCCCCTGATTTAGACAATTCGCTAATCCTTTCTACACTTAGTTGTTGATACTTGCTTTGGCCAGCAACAATAAAATCAACAACGAGAGGAAGGTTAGCAACATGCAAAATAGCGATCAGGGTAGTGAAGTTAGCGCTGTTATCGATGAAACGGCGCAAGCCATGAATATCGATGTTAATCAGGTGGAGCATTACATGCAGCTCATCGGTGAGATGGGCATTACATTTGGCACTCAGCTTATTTTGGCGATTGTCGTCTGGATTATTGGCTCGTGGATTATTGGCCGAATCGTCAAATTAATTGATGTCGCCATGACCAAAAAGCAGGTCGAAGTCACCCTGCATCAATTCTTGGTGAGTATTTTTAATATCACCTTCAAAGCTATCCTCGTGATTATTTTTGCCTCGATGATAGGCGTTGAAACCGCATCATTGATTGCCATGTTAGGTGCCGCAGGTTTGGCGATTGGCTTGGCATTGCAAGGAAGTTTGGCAAACTTTGCTGGCGGTATTCTGATCTTGTTTTTCCGACCATTTAAAGCGGGCGATGTCATCGACGCACAAGGCTATGTCGGCCATGTGGTCGAAATTCAGATCTTTAATACCATTTTACGCACCTTAGACAATCAACGGGTGATTATCCCCAATGGCTTGTTATCTAATGGCTGCGTGAAAAACGTTTTTATCGAAGAAACGCGCCGCGTCGATATGACCTTTGGGATTAGTTATGACGACGATGTGAAAAAAGCCAAGGCAGTTTTGCAAGAAGTAATGGATAACGACAGCCGCGTACTAAAAGACCCTGTAGTCGATATCTTCGTCTCTGCCCATGCCGACAGTTCGGTCAATTTTTTGGTGCGTCCTTGGGTAAAGTCGGATGATTACTGGCCTGTGTTTTTCGACAGCCACGAGGCGATCAAAATAGCCTTTGACGAGGCGGGTATCACCATTCCATACCCACAAAGAGATGTGCACCTTATTCAAGCCAGCGAATAAGCGACGAGACAAAACTGGGGCGAGCTACAATTATGTGGCTCGCAATATTTCAGGTTTATAGAGGCTATTTGATTTATTGATAGCGACTTGAGTTGATTATTCCAACAAGTATCCCAACTAATTCGTTAGGAACCATCACTCGCAGCAAGGCACGTGCAAACTACTCATAACCAACTTTATTCCTCCCGCGCTAAGTTGTTTACACTTGGCATGAAAGACTGTGCGCCCTTGATTTTGGCGGCAATTCCGTTTGGTATTATTTATGGTGCGCTTGGGCAAAGCACTGAACTGACGGCATGGGCGGTCGTGGCGATGTCCGTTTTTGTTTTCGCGGGTTCATCGCAATTTATTGCGGTTGGCTTGCTTGCTAGTGGCGCCGCTTGGCCAGTCGTTGTCTTGACGACCTTCTTTGTTAACTTTCGGCATTTATTGTATTCCGCTAATTTACTTCCTCATGTAAAACCCTACTCGCAGTCGATTCGTGCGCCCATGGCTTTTTTATTAACGGACGAGAGCTTTGCCGTGGCGAGTAACTACCTAACGGATCACGGTAAACAAGAGAACTTTCATTGGTACTATTTTGGTGCCGCGTTGTTTATGTATCTGAACTGGCAGGTTTGTACCTTGGTTGGCCTGTTTATCGGCCAGAGTATTCCCGATATGGCGAATTGGGGCTTAGATATGGCCATGGTTGTTGCTTTTATCGGTATCGTCGTTCCGTGCTTACACAACCGCGCGACTTTAGCTTGTGCATTAACCGCAGGCGCTTTGTCGCTCATTACCTATGATTGGCCGCATAAAACCGGGCTACTGTTCTCAGCCGTTGCCGCGATTTTGGTTGCTATGTATCTAGAAGCGAAAAGCGCTCAACAAACCAACGCTGTTGGTCGCGTCGAGCAAGGGGCAAACAAATGAATGAAGTGTTACTCATCTTAGGTATGTTCGTCGTAACCTTTGGTATTCGCTACGTGTTGTTTGCGGTGGCTGACAATATCGAATTCCCTGACAAGCTCAAACGAGCGCTGAACTATGTCCCGATTGCGGTGTTAACAGCAATCATTTTTCCGGCGGTGTTTATGCCCAAAGGGGAGCTGTTTGTTAGCACAGATAACCCTTATATTGTTGGCGCTATCGTTGCCGTGGTAATCAGTTTTTGGCGCAAAAATATGTTATTAACTGTGGTCACCGGGTTAGTGGCATTTGCCGCTTGGAAGTGGTTACTGATCGGCTAAAATACGCAGACTAAGTTTCATTGCGTTAAGGCAGGTTAAAGATGATTGAGTTAGAGCAAGCTTGGCATAATTTTGCCCCCAGTTGTGAGCGCAATAAAGCGGTTATTTGGCAAGCCATAGCGCCTTTTTTAGCGGATAAAAAGTCACTGCTAGAAATTGGCAGTTTAAGCGGTCAGCATGCCTGCTTTTTTAGTGCACCGCTGCCTGAGTTGACATGGCAATGCAGTGATATTTCGTTCAACCTTGCACCGCTATCCGCGAATATTAAGCAACATGGCAGTGCAAAGGTCTTGCCGCCAATTGAGCTTGATGTAGCCAACAATCAGCATTGGCCTCGTCAGCCATTCGATGTTATTTACACCGCCAACAGCCTGCACATTATGAGCTGGCAACACGTGGTTGCATGTTTTGCCAATATGCCAAGCTCAGCAAACGCTGGTACCTTGTTTATTGCTTATGGGCCGTTTAACTTTAACGGTCAATATTCCAGTGAGAGCAATGCCGAATTTGATATCTGGCTAAAAGAGCGAGACTCACAAAGCGCCATTCGCGATTTTGAAGCGGTTGACGCATTGGCACAGCAAGCAGGCATGAGCTTAGTGACCAATATTGATATGCCAGCGAATAATCAATTGCTGGTGTGGCAGTTTAGTTAAGCTAGCTAGGTTCGTTGAGCGAATTGGGCGAGTTGAGCGTTAATCGTCGATAACAAATTATTTACTTTAATAACGCTGAAATCCGCTATACTGGCGCTATTCACCTTAACTATTAGGTATTGTTTTCTATGGCTTTTCGAACATTGGCTAAGTTTGTATCTTGCTCGCTCTTACTGGTCGCAACTCATGGCTATGGACAATCGGAAATGACCGACGCTCACAAAGCCTGGCTAATGGATGAGTTCGCGCCAAAGCATCAAGCGCTGATCCCTAAAGTGGCCGTTGCGGATATGTTTTTTGGCTGTAACCTTGAACGCAAGGTTGACCCTGTTCCGTATCAACTAGGAAAAATTATCGAGCAGATGGACAAGGGCTTGCTGGCGGAAAAGCTTAGTGCCTGTTTAGCGGGAGAAAACGCGCAGTCTGACGCTGCCCTTAATTTCGGTTTAGTTGGCTGCTTTCACGATCAATTCTCTGAGCTGAGTGACGCTGACCGAGAAAAAAGAATGACACTGGTGACCAACGCTATTAGCCGATTATCTCGTGAGCAACGCCAGAAAAGTTTTACCAAATGTGTCACTGAACAAGCGATCAGATATATCAAGTAGCGCTGTTTTAGGGGGCTGCTAGTATGTTTATCGGCAGTCTTTCTAAAGCTGTGCGTTTATTCCTTTACCCCTCTTCATACTGTTATTTGAGTCACTTCTTGTTGCACTCGTTGTGAGTCGTTAGCGTGTCGGCTTATCACCTAATGCTTTAAATGTTTCATATTGATTCCTTTTTGATATATATGTTCAGGTTACATATATCCAAAACTTAATACTTTGTAACATTCTCGGTTTTTATTCGTAAAAGTTATCACTTATAGTGAAGCTATTACGACCGCTTTAGAGGCCAAAATGATGGGACAGGAAACTCAAAAAATACTCGTAGTTGATGATGATATGCGTCTTCGTGCTTTGCTTGAACGCTATTTGGTTGAGCAAGGTTTTGTCGTGCGCTCGGCGGCAAATTCTGAGCAAATGGATCGCCTGCTTGAACGCGAGAATTTCCATTTGTTAGTGCTTGACTTGATGTTACCTGGTGAAGATGGTTTGTCGATTTGTCGGCGCTTGCGCCAAGATGGCAATAATATCCCTATCGTTATGTTGACTGCTAAAGGTGATGAAGTCGATCGCATTATTGGTTTAGAGCTAGGTGCTGATGATTACATGCCTAAACCGTTCAATCCCCGTGAATTGTTGGCACGTATCAAAGCGGTTCTACGCCGTAAAATTCAAGAAGCACCGGGCGCGCCGTCAATGGAAGAAAACGTGATTTCATTTGGCGAGTACACACTAAACTTAGCGACGCGTGAAATGGTTAAAGGGGAGTTGAATATGCCACTGACCAGTGGTGAGTTCGCCGTGCTAAAGGCGTTAGTCACTCATCCGCGCGAGCCACTTTCTCGTGACAAACTAATGAATCTTGCCCGTGGCCGTGATTACTCTGCACTTGAACGCAGTATTGATGTGCAAGTGAGCCGTTTGCGCCGTATGTTGGAAGAAGACCCCGCAAAACCTCGTTATATTCAAACCGTGTGGGGCTTGGGATACGTGTTTGTGCCTGATGGCAAAGAGGCCGCTTAACTGTCATGCATACTCGCTTTTGGTTGTCGCTTTAAGGTCCGCATGACGTTATGAAAATATTGCCACGTAGCGCTTTTGGGCAAACGGTTTTTTTAATTGGTTTCTTGCTGTTGATCAATCAGGTCGTCTCGTATTTGTCGATTGCCTTTTACGTGATCACGCCGAATCTTCAACAAATAAACGAGCTGTTGGCCAAGCAAGTGCGCGTGGTTTTCATTGATATCAAAGACGCTGATTTAAGCCCGGCTATGGCCGAAGCTTTTCAACGTGAAACGGGGATTGGTGTTTACCGTGAAAAGGATGCGTTGCGCTTGGGGTTAGCAGAAGCGGTATATGTTGAATTTCGCTCTGCACAAATGTCTGACTTGCTTGATGGGCCTGCTGAGGTGCGAGTAACGCAAGGTGACGAATATCTGTTCTGGATAAGACCGCCACAAGCCCCCAGCTTATGGATCAAAATTCCGCTGTCGGGCATAGAAGAGCCTGATTTCTTACCTTTAATTATCTTCTTAATTATCCTTGGGATGCTGTCAGTTGCTGGTGGTTGGCTGTTTGTTCGCAACCTCAATCGACCGCTGCGAGCATTGCAAAACGCTGCGGAAGATGTCGGGCGAGGCGAGTTTCCGGAGCCGCTAGAAGAGGAGGGGACAACCGAAATTATGGCGGTAACCCAAGCGTTTAATCATATGTCGAAAGGGATCAAGCAGCTTGAAGATGATCGCAACTTACTGATGGCGGGTATTTCTCATGACTTGCGTACGCCGCTAACGCGTATTCGCCTGAGCGCTGAGATGATGTCTGAGCAGGATGATTACCTCAAAGACGGCATCGAGGGCGATATTGATGATATGAATGCCATTATCGATCAATTTATTGATTACATTCGCCATGACAGCAAAGACAAAGCTGAGATAAGTGACCTGAATGTGTTAGTCGACGATGTCGTTCATGCGGAAACACCAAGTGATCGCAGTGTTACATTTACCGCCGGGGACGTGCCTCCTATGCCACTGCGCTATATTGCGATTAAGCGAGCGGTAGCCAACTTAATTCAAAACGCCATTCGCTATACCCAAGGCAATATCCAAGTGTGTACAGGCATTGAAGACAAACACTTTGCCCATATCAGTGTCTGTGACGAGGGCGCGGGTATTCCTGAAGCCGAGATGGAGCGTTTATTTCAACCTTTTACTCAAGGTGACAAAGCGCGAGGGACAGAAGGCAGTGGTTTGGGGCTGGCAATCATTAAGCGCATCGTCGATACACATGGCGGTAAAGTCCAGTTAATCAATCGCGACAGTGGTGGCTTGCAAGCGAAAGTCTTATTACCGCTTAATCACAAATAGTGTGACTATGTACTTATTGCTCTGTTGTCTCTGGTGATAAGTTATAGGTTAGCGCTTAGAAGCTAGCATCACTAGCGCCGATAAACGGCGATCTTCTCTAGCTGTTTCTCAAGTAGCTGGTGGGCGAAGGAATTACCTTTCAATTGAGCCTGTTGGCGTTTGTATTTTATTTTTCTCACAAGTGCTTGTTGGTTTGTTTTGTTCATCCGAGATACTGTGACGGGAATACGTTCGAAGCGCGCTGAGGTTTCCGCTTTGATCTGCGTAATGCGATTATCAATATCAAAAAATTTAGCGGTTAGACTGTGATCACCTGTTTGTCGTTTTAGCTGCAGATAGTGGGGTAAGCTGCTAATGAGCTGTTCATCGCTCCATGACTTAATGGTCAATTTATTGCGCCGCGTTAACCAAGCACACAACAACAGGAACAATGCAAACTTTATCAGTAATAAATAGACCATAGTTACTCCCTTAAATCATGCTTGTCCTAGCTAATACCAATGTCAATAAATGCTTGATCGTTCTGGCTGGTTAAAACGCCCATCAACTGTATTGTTATTTTTGACATTAGCGCAACGAGTTACCAAAAAATAACGCCTTGTTCGTGAGCCATTTTCCTATACCGTAATTGATCAATTCATTATCTCAACTGGTATAAATACTAGTTTAAAATTTGAGAAACCACCAAGTGACAAGTTGTACGTACTCAGTAATTAATGAGTTAAGTGACGGGAGTTGTGTCGCTAAAACGGGGTGACATATACGGTTATCGGCACTATGTATTTCTTTGATATTAAATGCTTATTAAGTCCTGAAAACATAAGGAAAATTTAGGCATAAAAAAAGGCCGCTAAACTAGCGGCCTTAGGGGATTTGTCATATTTCCTAAGTTGGTGACTTACAACTGAGGGCCTGATGCCACCAGTGACTGACCGTGATCTGTGTCGGTAAATTTGGTGAAGTTGTTAACAAAACGACCTGCTAGGTCTTTCGCTTTACCTTCCCAATCAGCAGCATCTGCGTATGTGTTACGCGGGTCAAGAATATTGCTGTCGCAGTGTTGTAACGCTGTTGGTACGCTCAAGTTGAATAGCGGCAGCTCAACCATTTCTGCATCTTCGATAGAGCCATCTAAAATCGCATCAATAATGGCGCGTGTATCTTTAATTGAAATACGCTTGCCCGTGCCGTTCCAACCAGTGTTCACTAGGTAGGCTTCCGCACCTACCGCTTCCATACGCTTACGCAGTACATCAGCGTATTGAGTTGGGTGAAGGCTCAAGAACGCCGCACCAAAACAGCTTGAGAAAGTTGGTGTTGGCTCAGTAATACCGCGCTCAGTACCCGCAAGTTTAGCGGTGAAACCAGATAAGAAGTAGTACTCGGTTTGCTCTGGCGTTAACTTCGCTACTGGTGGTAGTACGCCAAATGCATCAGCTGTTAAGAAAATCACTTTCTTCGCATGACCAGCGCGAGAAATTGGCTTAACAATGTTATCAATGTGGTGAATTGGGTACGAAACGCGAGTGTTCTCTGTTTTAGAGTTGTCGTCGTAGTCAATTTTACCATTTTCGTCGACCGTGACATTTTCAAGTAGTGCATCACGGCGGATGGCATTGTAAATGTCTGGTTCGTTTTCTTTGCTAAGGTTGATAGTCTTAGCGTAACAACCGCCTTCGAAGTTGAACACACCGTTGTCATCCCAACCGTGCTCGTCATCACCAATCAGCTCGCGCTTAGGATCAGTTGATAAGGTGGTTTTACCTGTGCCAGATAAGCCAAAGAAAACGGCAACATCGCCGTCTTTACCTACGTTGGCACTACAGTGCATAGAAGCAATGCCTTTTAGTGGTAATAGATAGTTCATCATTGAGAACATACCTTTTTTCATTTCGCCGCCGTACCAAGTACCGCCAATTAACTGCATTTTTTCAGTTAAGTTGAACGCTACGAAGTTTTCTGAGTTCAAGCCTTGTGCTTGCCAGTTTGGATTAGTGGTTTTCGCACCGTTCATGACGACGAAATCTGGCTCGTAGTCTTTCAGTTGTTCTTCGGTCGGGCGAATGAACATGTTTTTTACGAAGTGAGCTTGCCATGCAACTTCCGTAATGAAGCGCACTTTTAAACGCGTATCGTCGTTCGCGCCACAGAAAGTATCAACAACAAATAAGCGCTTGCCTGAAAGTTGGGTTGTCACTAAGTCTTTTAGTGAATTCCACGTTTCTGAGGTCATTGGTTTGTTGTCGTTTTTACCTTGATCTGACCACCACACAGTGTCGCGCGTTGTATCGTCGCGCACTATGTATTTATCTTTCGGTGAACGGCCAGTGAAAATACCTGTGTCTACCGCAACAGCGCCAGACTCTGTGATAACACCTTTGTCATAACCTGAGAGCTCTGCTTTTGTTTCTTCTTCAAATAGAAATTCATAAGAAGGATTGTAAACAATCTCCGCAACATCAGTGATACCGTATTGAGATAGATCAATCGTGTCGTGCAAAGCAGCCATGGCTTTATGTCTCCAGTGTAAAGCAGTTAGGTGAAAAGGTTGCTCAGATTCATTCTGAGGCCATTGATAATAGGTGATAGTGGGCTAAAACAAAAGCAAAAAATTATTGTGAATGAAAGTTTCCATCTTTTATTACATTGAGTGCCTAAATCAGCAGTTTTTTTATGTAATAAAACGACAAAAAGGTAAATTGATATTAATTTATGTCGGTTATAAGTGCACTAAATACAAGGGGCGGGCAAAAAAAAGAGCGCTAATTAGCGCCCTTAATAAAAATTGTCGATTAACTAGTGTTTTACTTCACTTATGTAGGGTGAAAGTTGCTGTTCATCAAAGGCATAAGTAGTTAAACAGTAGTCACATGTCATGCTAATGCTACCTTGCTCGGCGAGAATGTCTTTGATTTCTGCGCTACCTAGCTGCGTAATCGCATTTAAACATTTTTCTTGCGAGCACGAACAGCGATACGTAACCTGTTGTGGCTCGAAGATGCGCACGGCTTCTTCGTGATACAAACGGTGCAACAACTCTTGGGCAGGTAAATTGAAAATTTCCTCTGTTTTAATGGTGCTGGTCAGGTGACACAGGTGCTCGTAGTCTTCGTGTTGCTTGGCTTTATCGTCGCTATCAGGGAGCAATTGAACTAAGCTACCTGCGGCTTTTTGCGCAGCTAAATCGGTAAATAGCCAAACGGTGGTTGGAATTTGATCTGAGGTTTCAAAGTAATGCGCTAAACACTCGGCCAAGGTTGGCTGTTCAAGTGGTACAACACCTTGGTATGGCTCGCCTTTGTTCGGGCGAATGGTAATGACCATAATACCTTTGCCAATGAGCTCGTGTAGCGCAGTGGCTTGAGTTTCTGCCTGTAACTTAGCAACACCACGCATTTCCTGCTGGTCATTACCGTTAATGGCGATGTAGTTGATGGGCGCGTCACCGGCGCCTTGCAGCTGTACGGCAATTTCACCTTCAAACTTCAAGGTCGCAGTTAACAAACACGTTGCGGCTAATAATTCACCTAATAAGGTTTTAACACCCGCTGGGTAGTCGTGATTAGCTAAAATATCTTGGTAAGCTTGGTGAATTTGTACTAATTCACCGCGCGCATGCTTATCGTCAAACAAATAGCGATTTAACACATCTTGAGTTGGCATGAGCTTTTATATCCTTTCTTTAAATTGACGGATTTGTCGGCGTTGTTTCTTATCCGGTTTAGTTTCTGTTGCAGGGCTAAAGTAAGCACCTTGCTTTCTGGCAAGGGTATTGCGCTCGCGAGTTTCAATGCTGGCCTCGGTTTCCTGATACAAGGTTTGTGCAAAAGTTGCGTCGCGACGCTTATCAGCCAACGCCACGACCAGCACTTCTTTCTCATCGAAACCTTGGCGTACTTTAACGCGATCGCCAATAGCAACCGCTTTGCCTGATTTGGTGCGCTGACCGTTGTAAAACACTTTACCGCCATCGATCATTTGTTTAGCAATGGCGCGTGTTTTGTAAAAGCGCGCTGCCCATAACCATTTATCTAATCGAGTCGCTCCCGACTCAGACGACGTTTGTTGTTTACCTGCCATGCTGTTTACCTATCGCAAAAGAGATAATTCTTAACCGAAAAAATTGGCCGAAAGGTATCATAAATCCGACATTTTAGCTATGTACACTGTGCGTTGGTTACAATTATGCACGCTTTTTATGCGCTTCATACGATAAGTGTTGAGCGGGCTAATCCAAGTGTTTTGAATAATTCATTGGAAATAAGAATAGTTTTTACTCTTATATACAATAAAAGTGCGCTAGCTCTCTTGTTGCTTTGTCTTTGCTCAAGTATCATCGGCAATTAATACGGAATTAAAATACATGTTTTACCATGCAGTTGCCTGATAACTTGGCGTCATTCGGCGAGTATTTCAATAAACTACCTCAAGCACAAATCGCAAAAGTGATCAGTCTGATCATTGGCCTTTATATTGCCTATTTACTTGCTCAAATTACTTGGCAGTTAGTGCCAGTCCAACAAACGCCAGCGTTAACCTCGCAGATGACTTCGGGTGCGGCGAGCGCAACACCGGCAACGACATTTAACGTTGAAGGCTTCGTTGCTCTTAATATTTTTGGTCGTTACAACGCGACAGAAGTCGTCGAAGCCTTACCGCAAGTGCAAGAAGCACCTGAAACTAAATTGAACTTAACCCTGTCAGGTGTGGTCGCAGCTAGTGACCCTAAAGTTGCCGCCGCGATTATCGAAAACAGCGGTAAGCAAGAAACTTACGGCGTGGGTGACAAAATTAAAGGAACGCGCGCGCAGCTCCATCAAGTTTATGCGGATCGTGTTATTTTAAAGCAATCAGGTCGGATGGAAACCTTGATGTTGGAAGGTTTTGACTTCAAACAGCAGCCTCGACCTGCTGTCATCAAGCCGTTATCTCGCGCTGATGAAAAGCGCGCGCAACCGTCAGCTCGTGCGACGAGCACAACGGCCAGAAGAGGCCAAACGGTTGATCAGCGCAATAATAAGCAGCTGAGTAAGGCGGTCAAAGCACTAAAAACAGATATTGCCGCTAACCCAGGAAAATTAAGCGATTACCTGAAAATTTCGCCAAAGCGCGCACAAGGTAAAATACACGGTTACCGATTATTGCCGGGTAAGAACCCTGAATTTTTCAAAGCGTCTGGGTTAAAGTCAGGTGATGTTGCCGTACAAATGAATGGCTTGGATTTAACCAATCCAAGTGAGTCGGCACAAGCATTAAGATTATTAAGAGAAACCAGTGATCTGGCACTATTGGTCGATCGCAACGGAGAGTTAACAGAAATACTGTTTAGCATTGCACCATGATATTAAGAAATAAATACCGCCGCCAATCACTGTGGCAACAAGCAGCTCAGCTACATAAGTCTGGACAACACAAGCTCAAGCGCGTGTTTACTCCGCTGGCGATGGCATTGGCACTCAGCCAAGCGCCAATGAGCACGAGCGCATTTGCCGCGCAATTCTCGCCAAATTTCAAAGACACCAATATTGACGAATTCGTCAATATTGTCGGTCGTAATTTGCAAAAAACCATGATTGTTGACCCGAATGTTCGCGGTAAAATCAATGTTCGTAGTTACGATCTGCTGACCGAAGAGCAATACTATCAATTCTTCTTGAACGTCTTAGAAGTATACGGTTTTGCTGCCATCAAAATGGATAACAACATCATTAAGGTTATCCGTAACAAAGACGCTAAAACATCGTCCATTCCCGTGGTTGGCAGTGGCAGTGAATTTATCGGCGACGAGATGGTTACGCGCATTGTCGAAGTGAAGAACGTCACCGTGCGTGAGTTAGTACCGTTGCTGCGCCAACTGTCTGACCAAGCGGGGGGCGGCAATGTCACGAATTACGACCCAGCTAACGTGATCATGATCACAGGCTCTGCGGCGGTGGTGAATCGCTTAGTGAAAATCATTGAGCGAGTGGATCGCGCGGGCGATCAAGACGTTCAGATCATTAAATTAAAATACGCTTCTGCCGGTGAAATGGTGCGTATCATCGAAGCGATGAACAAACCTAAAGCCGGCGCTAAAGCGGGCACGCCAACCTTCTTAGTACCGAAAATTGTTGCTGACGATCGCACCAACAGCGTTATTGTTAGCGGCGAGTCACAAGCGCGTGAGCGCATCACTAAACTGATCTCGCGCTTAGACAGCGAGCTAGAAACCAGCGGCAATACCCGTGTTTACTACTTAAAATACGCGAAAGCGGAAGATTTAGTGGATGTACTGGAAGGGGTGAGCAAATCGATTGAAGCGGAAGAAAATGCCGCTAAATCCACGAAAACATCGCGTAACCAAAAACGCAATGTCAGTATAGACGCCCACAAAGAGACCAACACCTTAGTGATTACTGCGCAGCCAGATATGCTGCGCTCACTGGAAGCTGTCATTCGTCAATTAGATGTTCGCCGCGCGCAAGTCTTGGTTGAAGCCATTATTGTTGAAGTGTTCGAAAGCGACGGTGTGAATTTAGGGGTTCAGTGGTATAACGAAAATGGCGGCTTTACCCAGTTTACCAATGGCCCTGTACCGATCAGTGCGGCAGCGGCTGCCGCGATTAATGCGCGTGGTGAAGACGGTACAACAGTAACAGTAACGAACTCAGATGGCGGTTCAACGACTACAGTAAACCCTGCCACCGATGGCGATTATACCTTGCTTGCGCAATTGTTAGGCTCAGTGAACGGGGCAATGTTCGGTATTGTTGACGGCGACTGGGGGGCAATTTTACAAGCCGTGAGTGCTGATACAAACTCGAATATCTTAGCCACGCCAAGCATTACCACATTGGATAACGAAGAAGCCTTCTTTATTGTCGGTCAAGAAGTGCCGATTATTACTGGCTCCACGACAGGTAATAACAACTCAAACCCATTCCAAACCGTTGATCGCCAAGAAGTGGGGATCAAGCTTAAAGTGACACCACAAGTGAATGAAGGTTCTGGCGTACAGCTGACGATTGAGCAGGAAGTTTCGTCGGTCAGTGGTGCAACCGGTGTTGATATCTCGATTAACAAGCGCGAAATTAAAACCACCGTCATGGCCGACAATGGCGATACGGTAATTTTAGGTGGCTTGATTGACGAAGACGTGCAAGAAAGTGAGCAGAAAGTACCGTTACTCGGTGATATTCCGATCCTTGGTCACTTGTTTAAATCGACCAGTAACTCGGTGCGCAAGCGCAATCTGATGGTCTTTTTACGCCCGACGATTATTCGCGATGGCACCTTGATGAACGAAGTGACCAAGGCGAAATATAACTATATTCGCGCTGATGAATTGCGCAAGCGCGAAGAAGGCTTGAGCCTGATGGACGGCAGCAAGTTGCCAATTTTACCTGAGTGGAATGATCAGCTATCACTACCCCCTAGCTATGAAGAATATATGCAGCGACGCGAGCAGAATAAAGATATGAGCAAGGACATGACTAACGATGGCAAAGAGGGTGGTGACCACTAGTTATGTCGTCAACGCTTGAAACATCATCGCCAGCACAAACTGCTAGCTCGCTGGCTGAACAAGGGCTTGAGCAAAGGGATGAGCCGATGTCAGAGGCTAGGCTAGAACCTGTGTCAGAAAGTACAACACTCAGTGAGTTGGGCGCGACTAAGCAACTGCCATTTGGTTTTGCCAAACGTCATCACGCCTTAGTTGTGAGTAGTGAGCAAGGTTACGAGCTTTATTGCGTGGCCACTACTGCGCCGGAAGTGTTATTGGAAGTTCGCCGCTTTTTAGGTGAGTCATTCGACGTTATCGTCAAAGCGCCAGAAGAATTTGAGCAATTGCTTACTGAGGCTTATCAGCGTGACTCTTCGGAAGCTAAACAGATGATGGAAGATATTGGCAACGAAGTAGATTTGTATTCGCTTGCCGATGAAATGACGGAAACCGAAGACCTACTGGAAAACGAAGACGACGCGCCGATCATCAAATTGATCAATGCCATGCTTTCTGAGGCAATCAAAGAAAATGCCTCTGATATCCACATTGAAACCTTCGAACAAGTGCTGCAAATTCGTTTCCGCATTGATGGTGTATTACGTGAAGTGCTCAAGCCAAATCGCAAACTGGCATCGCTGTTGGTTTCGCGTATCAAGGTAATGGCAAAATTGGATATTGCGGAAAAGCGCATCCCACAAGATGGCCGAATTTCACTGCGCATTGCTGGTCGTGCCGTTGATGTGCGTGTTTCGACCATGCCAACGGGTCATGGTGAGCGCGTGGTACTGCGTTTACTGGATAAGAATGCCGCTCGTCTCGATTTACAAGACCTTGGCATGACAGACACTAACCGTCAGCGTTTTGCCGAATTAATTGATAAGCCACACGGCATTATTTTGGTGACCGGCCCAACGGGCTCGGGTAAATCAACTACCTTATACGCTGGCCTTAGCCAAATAGATAACCACCAACGCAATGTCTTAACGGTGGAAGACCCCATTGAATACGCCATTGAAGGCATCGGTCAAACCCAAGTGAATACGAAAGTGGATATGACCTTTGCCCGTGGTTTACGTGCGATCCTTCGCCAAGACCCCGATGTGGTAATGGTGGGTGAAATCCGCGATTTGGAAACGGCGCAAATTGGCGTCCAAGCCAGTTTAACCGGTCACTTAGTACTTTCAACACTGCATACCAACACCGCCGCAGGTGCTATCACACGTATGGAAGATATGGGCGTCGAGCCTTTCTTACTGTCGTCGAGTTTGTTGGGTGTATTAGCACAGCGCTTAGTCCGTACCCTTTGTCCACATTGTAAAGAAGCACACCTACCGGATGAAGAAGAGTGTAATTTACTCGGGTTAAGCAATGACCAAACGCAAATATACCGCGCGGTGGGCTGTGGTGAATGTAACTTTAAAGGATACAAAGGCCGTACGGGGATTCATGAATTACTCTTTGTGGACGACAAAGTACGCGAGCTAATTCACAACGGCCAAGGTGAGCAGGTGATTGAAAAATATATCCGCCAAAGTACGCCGAGTATTCGCCGCGATGGCTTTGACAAAGTATTGATGGGCATAACCACCTTGGAAGAAGTGCTGCGTGTCACGCGTGAAGATTAATGGAATTTAATTGATGGCCGCATTCGATTATTTAGCCGTAAATGCTAAAGGGAAAAACGTCAAAGGGGTGATTGAAGGTGACACACCGCGCCACGCTCGCAGTTTGCTGCGTGAGCAAGGTTTGATGCCGATAGAAATTACCCCGAGTTTGAGTAAAAAAACCGATCGCGCAGCGGGTAAAGGCCATCGCCGAGACAAGGTTTCAGCCGCTGATTTGGCCTTGCTTACCCGCCAACTGGCGACTTTGGTTGAATCTGGTCTGCCGCTGGAAGAGTCGTTAATGGCGGTGGCAGAGCAAAGCGAGAAAAACCGTCAAAAAAGTATGATCATGGCGGTGCGTACTAAAGTCACCGAAGGCTATAGCCTCGCGGAAAGCATGGCGGAATTTCCGCAAGTTTTCTCACACCTTTATCGCGCTATGGTGGCGGCTGGTGAAAAATCGGGTCACTTAGATAACGTGTTAAATCGCTTGGCTGATTACACCGAGCAACGCCAACAATTGCGCTCGCAAATGACGCAAGCGCTGGTTTATCCGGTGATCATGACGATTGTTGCCATTGCGGTTGTGGCAGTGCTATTAACCGTTGTGGTGCCAAAAATTGTTGGCCAGTTTGAAAAAATGGGGCACGGTTTACCGGGTAGTACTCAGTTTTTAATCAGCGCCAGTGATTTTCTCAGTAATTATGGCCTCGCAATACTGCTGGTGTTCTCACTGATGATGGTAGGCTTTAGTCAGCTACTGAAAAAGCCAACATTTCGCTTTAGTTTTCATCAGCGATTAATTGCGATGCCAATGATCGGTAAGGTCTCACGTGGGCTGAACACCGCGCGCTTTGCTCGCACCCTCAGTATTTTAACTGCCAGCGCGGTGCCACTGCTGGAAAGTATGCGCATTGCCGGCGAAGTGCTTGATAACTTGTATATCAAGCAAAAGATCAAAGAGTCAGCTGATATGGTGCGCGAAGGTACAAGTTTACGTGTCTCGCTTGAGCAAACGAAGCTGTTTCCGCCGATGATGCTTCATATGATAGCCAGTGGTGAAAAAAGTGGTGAGCTTGAGCAAATGCTTGGCCGCGCGGCTGACAACCAAGATCGAGAATTTGAAGCCTTGATGAACATTTCCATCAAGGCATTTGAGCCTGCGTTAATGGTTACCATGGCAGGCGTGGTACTCTTTATTGTAATGGCGATTTTACAGCCAATATTACAGCTAAATACGTTAGTAGGAAATTAGATATGCATTCAGTTCAACATTCAACAAGGCACTCAACTAGACAAGCCGGCTTTACTATTCTTGAAGTGATGGTGGTGATTGTCATCATCGGCTTAATCGCGACTATGGTGGTGCCAAACATTATTGGTAGCCAAGATCGCGCTAACGTGCAAAAAGCGGTTGCCGATATCACCTCGTTAGAAACCAACCTTAAAATGTACAAAATGGATAACTACAATTATCCAACCACAGAGCAAGGGCTAGAAGCCTTAGTGTCAGAAACGGATGTTGAGCCATTGCCACGTCGCTTTCCTGAAGAAGGTTACATCACCCGCTTACCAAGTGACCCATGGGGTAATGAATACCAGCTATTGAACCCAGGGGAGAATGGCAAAATTGATATTTTCTCAATGGGGCCTGACGGTGAAGCGGGTACCGATGACGATATTGGTAACTGGAACTTAACGGACTTTCAGTAATTACGAATCTTATAAGCGCCAAGCTGACATATGCCCTCGCTTGGTGCACTTAACTCCTTATCAAGCATACGCAACTTACCACTAGCATGTTTAAATACCCATCTTCATCACGCACTGCTGGCTTCACGCTGATTGAAATGATGATGGTGATCGTGATTGTCGGTATGCTTGCCTCTGCGATTCAGTTCACGTTCCGTGGTAACCAAAGCGATAAACAGCTTGCCAAAGAAAGCCAGCGTTTTGCTGGGCTGTTTGCGCTCGCCAGTGAGTATGGCATGCTTAATAACATCGAGCTTGGCCTGTATATTGAAGAGCAAAGCTATCGCTTTTTGGCGTTTGACGGCGAACAATGGGTGGAACTCAGTGATGCTGAAACTCTGGTGCCTGTCGAGCTGCCGGAAAATATGGGCTTATCACTGACCTTGGATGACTTACCTGTCGAGCCATCTTTGCTGACAGACTTACAATTGGTACTCGCAGAGCAAGACGATTTCAAAGAAGATGAAGAATTACCCCCGCAGCCACAAGTGTTAATGCTCTCTGGCGGCGACATTACACCGTTTAGTGTTAACTTTTATTTTCTCGATGAGTTTGCTGATTCACAAGTTGAGTACAAGGTTACTGGGCTTTATTCGACGCCACTGACCATTGAAGGCCCCATCAATGAACCGAGGGGCTAGCTAATGGCGAGTGTTTTTTACAGATTAAAGTGCTACAATTCAACGCCCTACACCTTACACATCAATAAGCGTGGCTTTACTTTAATCGAGGTGATGCTGGCGATGGCGGTATTTGCCATTGCGGGTGTCGCACTGTTGGGGGCGGCGCAGAGCAATTTTGACAACTTATCACGTCTTGAGCAAAAGACAGTCGCCAACTGGGTGGCTGCCAATCAATTAACCGCCGCCAGCTTAGATACCGACACTTGGCCGCCGCGCAACAACCGCAAAGGGCAAGTTGAAATGGCTGGCACTACCTGGTTCTGGCAACAAAAAGTGGTGCGCACACAAGATGCCAATTTACGTCAAATCACCATTGAAGTACGTCAACAAGCCACCGACGAAAAGCCACTGACTGAGTTAACCACGTTTTTGGCGAGGACAGTTAAATAATGTCCCCTCGCCAAGCAATCTCTAGCCCTCAGAAACAAGGCTTCACCCTGATTGAAGTGCTCATCGCCATGGCGATTTTTGCCATGGTCAGTTTAGCGAGCTTTACGATTTTTGATACCGTATTTCGCAGCGACGAACAATCACGCGCGAAGAATGAGCGCATTAACGAGCTTAACCGTGCCTTTATCGTCATTGAGCGCGACATGTTACAGCTCACTCGCCGTACCATGCGCATCAATGGCGAGGCGCCGAGCAATCGCTTTTTACACTTAGATGATCAGGGCTTTTTTTCTGAAACCAATGCCTTGGCATTTGTTCGTGCGGGCTGGTCAAACCCGAATTTATTGCTACCGCGCAGCGATTTGCAATCTGTCGCCTACCAACTTAGCGACAACACCTTAAACCGCTTGCACTTCACCTTTGTTGACCCTGTTGTTGGGCAAGAGCCCAAAATTAGGCCACTGATCACGCAAGTTGATGATGTTAAATTTGAATTCTATCAAGCGGGCAAATGGCAGAAAGAAATTCAAGGAAACAACTTACCCCAAGCGCTGGCGTTGATTATTCAAACCCAAGATTTCGGTGAAATTCGTCGCCAATTTTTAATCGCAGGTGATGCGCCAAATAGTAATGCTCTAACTGGATCGCAAAGTGGTGGTGGCAGTGACAATGGCTAATGTTAACACGCCCAGCAATATACGCGGTGTTGCGCTTATCACAGTGTTACTTGTGGTTGCATTGGCGGCGATTCTTGCCACGGAAATGACCGCCCGATTGCAAGTGCAATTACAGCGCAGTGCTAATATTCAATTTAACCAGCAAGCTTATTGGTATGCCATGAGCGCTGAAGCGTTAGCAAAGCGAGTGCTCCAGCTTGACAATGAGCAAGATGAAGACGTGACGAACCTCAAGCAACAGTGGGCGCGTGGCGAAAACACCTACCCTGTGGATAATGGGCAAATTACCGGTGCGATATACGATTTACACGCCTGTCTCAATCTCAATGCTCTACGAGCACAAGGCGCAGAGGCGGGCGATGGCAGTGGCGAAGGTCAAAATAAATCGCCACAGCGTCAAGCGCTAGAGCGTTTGTTGGTTAAGCTAAACATTGAAGGCGTCGGCGATTTTGAAGCAGAATACATGGCAGATGCGCTGACCGACTGGCTTGATGAAAATGATCGACTAAGCAGTAATGGCGGCGCGGAAGATAACGATTACGCTGGCCGAGCATTCCCACATTTTGCCGCCAACCATTACTTGGCCAGTGTCACTGAATTACGGGTAATTGAACACTTTACGCCAGCGATAATCGCGGCTATCAAGCCTTATGTTTGTGTGGTGCCGCAAAGTGATCGCCATCAAATCAATATCAATACCCTGACCCAAGAGCAAGCTGTGTTGCTGTCGGCGTTACTGAATATTAGCCAAGATGAAGCCAACAACATCATTCGCGCCCGCGATGAAGAGGGTTTTGACGAAGTCGAAGCATTCTACAACTTACCGGAAGTAACGCAGCTCAATATTAGCGAACCGCTAAAACAACAGTTTGTTGTTGATAGTGAATACTTTACACTAAAGGCTAACGCTGAATTTAATAGCAGTTACTTTAACCTGACCTCAACCTTGCAAGTGATTGACAACAAAACAGTCAACGTCGTTAGTCGCACCATAGGACGTTTTTAAATGAGCGAAACTTTATACATTCGTCTTGCCAGTAAGCCAGAGCAAGCGATTTCGTGGCTGGTTTGGTCGACAAATCAACAAGAAATTATTGCCAGCGGTGAAGTGCCAGATGCACAGGCATTAACTTCGATTAGCGACAAAGCCCGTCAGCGCCAAGTAGTTGCTATTGCACCGGGCAGTGATGTGCTGTTGAAAGCCTTGACAGTGCCAGCGAAGTCGACAAAAGCGATGCGCCAAGCCGTGCCTTACATGCTCGAAGATGAGTTAGCGCAAGATGTTGATGAGTTGTTTTTTGCCTTTGCCGATAAAGTGCATAGCGACAGCGAGCACAACTGCCATGTGGCGATAATTGAACGTCAGCTTATGCACGCTTGGCTTACGCAACTTAACAGCGCTGGCATTAAGTGTCGTGTGATGATCCCTGAAACTTTATTGATGCCACTTGAGGGTGATAAGTGGAGTGTTATTGCTCATCACGGCCAGTTAGTGATCCGCCAAGGCGTGTGGCAGGGGGCTACGCTCGATGAGCGCCAGTGGCAGTTTATGGCGCAGCATTGGCAACAGATGGATCCTGTGCCGAGTTTTGTGCATTACTCGCCGATCCCCGCTTTGCCAGTGACAATTGAATGTCAAGAAGCGCCAGCCGAATTACCATTGGCACTATTTGCCGCGCAATCTCAACGGGATATCAATTTATTACAGGGTGAGTTTGCGGTTAAAACGGAGCGCTCACCAGCGGTTAAGTACTGGGCTATGGCAGCATCGCTTGCGGTGGTTGCGCTGCTATTGCAACTGGGGGTTAAAGGTAGCCAGTGGTATCAGCTAAATCAAACAACGGCGCAACTAGAGCAAGAGATAATCGATACGTACAAGCAAGCGTTCCCGAACACCAAACGAGTGCGCATTGCGACGATTAAGTCTCAACTGAGACGCAAAGTGGCCGAAGTCAGTGGCGGCGGCGCAGAGGCAAGCTTTCTCCCGATGCTAGCTAAGCTAGAGAGCGCCTTTAAGCAAGTTCCTGAGCTACAAACCAGCGCCTTGCGCTACGATGGCAAACGCAATGAACTGCGTTTGCAAGCGGAAGCGAGCACCTATCAGGCGTTCGACAAATTTAAAAATGCGCTCGAAAAATCGCGTTTAGCGGTGACCCAAGGGGCGCAGAATAATCAGGGTAACCGCGTGACCGGTTCCTTTAGTATCAAGGAGTCGTAATGAAACAGTGGTGGCAACAATTACAAACCCGAGAGCAACGCTTAGTGTTAGCGATGGCAGCCGTTGTTTTGGTGTTTATTCTGTTTCAAGGTGTGTGGCAGCCGATCCATCAAGGGGTCGACAAAGCTGAGCAAAAGCTGACGCGCACGCAAGAACTTTATCAGTTTGTGCAAACCAATACCGCTAAGGTCAATGGCTTGGCAGGGACCAATCGCTCAATCAGCCCAGGTGGCAGTTTGTCTAGCCTTGTTAACCGCGTTGCGGGTCAATATCAAATTTCAATTGCCCGTATTCAGCCGCAAGGCGATAACGGCGTACAAGTATGGATTGATGAAATTCCATTCGAACAGTTACTGCGTTTGTTAAATACCTTAACCGAACAGCACGGCTTAATGGTGAGCAATATTGATATCACCACAGGTAATAGTCCAGGGACTGTCAAAATTCGCCGATTGACATTAAGCCGCTAACCGCACAAATCACGCTCCGCCAAGTAGAAATAGAAAAAATGACCATAAAAGTAAAAATCGCCATTGCAGCACTGGTAGTTGCTGCCTACCTAGTTTTTGTGGTGGCGTTAACGCCTGCCGCTGTCGTTATCGGCCACAACAAATTACCCAAAGGGCTGGCGCTGGGTGAAGTGAGCGATACGATTTGGTCACCGAAAATTAGTGCCGTGCGATATCAAGGGGTGACTGTTCACCAAGTCGATGTTGCTGTCAGTCCTTGGTCATTGCTGACCTTGTCATTAGGCGCTGATGTCAAATTTGGCAGCCGTTTAAGTGACGGACCACAAGGGCAGGGGCAAGTATTATTAAGCAGTGATGCACTTAGCGTTGAAAATTTATCCGTGCAGATGCCAGCCAGCGAAATTGTCCCGTTATTGCCCTTGCCGATCCCACTTGATGCGTTTGGGCAAGCGGAGTTAATACTCGACGAACTCATTTTGGTGGGCGATCAATGTCAGCATGGTCAAGGCCAACTGACTTGGCAGCGCGCTGCGGTTAATGCCCTCGAACAAAGCATTGAACTGGGCAGCTTTACGGCTGAGCTATCGTGCCAGCAAGGCAAGCTAGCGGTCAAAGTGCTGCCTAATAATCGCTTGGGGCTGCAATACACCGCACTGGTTGGCTTAAATGGTCAACTCTCCGGTCAAGGCTACTTAACGCCGGGTAACAACTTCCCAGCGCAGTTACGTGAAGTCTTACCTTTCCTTGGTAATCCAGATGCGCAAGGCCGCTACGCACTCAAGTTCTAGCAGCGGATAACGCGCAGTTCATTTTCTGCTGGCGATTAGCTTAGCTGCTGCGGTTTACCTGTCATTACTCTACGCGTTATCAATGATCGGATTCGCCAATATCGCCTTAGTCAGCACTCGATAGTCAGTAATGGCAGGGTAATCAACAATAGTTCGAGCAGGCTGCTGGCTATCTGGGTTTGCCACTGCCAATAAATGTTTAATGCCAAAGGTTTTGGCCGAGTCTAAAATCGGCAGACTGTCGTCAACAAACAGGGTTTGTTGACAATCAAACCGTTCAACCACCTGTAATTGTTGCCATAGCGATTGTGACTCTTTACTCACACCAAATTCATGGGTCGAGTATAGCTTGTCAAAATACTTATCGAGCTGAGTGCGCTCTATTTTAAGTGATAAACTGCCGGGGTGGGCATTGGTCACCATCACCACGCGGCGGCCACTGCTGCGCAATGCACGTAAAAACTCATCAGCGTCTTCGCGCAGAGCAATTAAGTGCATTAACTCGCGTTTTAATTCGGTAATGGGCAGCTGAGTTTGCTCAGCCCAATAATCCAGGCAATACCAGGCTATGGTGCCGTGCACCTTTTGATAATGATCGGTGAGTTTGGCACGCGCCTCGTCTGTTGATATGCCGACACTTTCGCCATAGCGTTTGGGTAAGTGCTCTAACCAAAATCGGTTGTCGTAATGAAGATCGAGGATCGTTCCGTCCATATCCAGCAGTACGGTTGAAATTTCTGACCAATCGAGCATAGATTTATTCCATGAAAACATCTTATTATGGCATTATAACGACAATAGGTTGTGTGCATAACCAACTTTCGCTTAGCTATACTCACTAGGTATTATGACTATAAAAAACCGCTTACCTGAAATTACGGATCGTCGCATGGTGGCGAAAAGTCGTTTTTTCGCGATTGAACAAATTGATCTAGCGTTTAGCAATGGCCAAACTCGTGAATACGAGCGCATGGCGGGGGCTGGTCGCGGTGCCGTTATGGTGGTTCCTATGCTTGACAAAGATACCATGATATTGGTCAGAGAATACTGCGCCGGTACGCACAGTTACGAATTGGGTTTTCCAAAAGGGCTGATTGACGCTGGCGAAAGCGGTGAGCAAGCAGCGAATCGCGAACTGCAAGAAGAGATAGGCTATGGCGCAGAGCAGCTCGTGCATATTCACGATGTTGCAATGGCACCGGCATTTTTTAACGCGCATATGAAAATCTATCTCGCCACCGGGTTATACCCGTCGAAACTGGAAGGTGATGAACCTGAGCCGTTGGAAGTGGTCACTTGGCCGCTAGCAGACTATCAATCACTGCTGAGCCAAGGCGATTTCAACGAAGCTCGTTCAATTGCTGCGTTGATGTTAGTGCGCGATCAGTTGACGAAACAACAGGAGTTAAAATGACACAACAACACTCGCTAAGTCCATTGTTAAAAATCGCAATAGATACTGCAAAGCTCGCAGGCGAGGAAGTGATGTCGTTTTATCGAAAGCGCAATTTCACCGCAGAGATGAAAGCTGATGACAGCCCGGTGACGAGCGCTGATTTAGCTGCAAACGCCACAATTATGGCTGAGCTAAAGCGCTTAACGCCAGATATTCCGATTATTTCTGAAGAAGTAGGTGCATTGCCTTTAGCGGAACGCAGCCAATGGCAACGATACTGGTTGCTTGACCCCATAGATGGCACGGGTGAGTTTATTATTGGCAGTGGCGATTTTGCCGTTAATATCGCGTTAGTCGAAAACGGCTGGCCTGTTATTGGCGTTATTCACGCACCAGATCATCACCTAACTTACTACGCTGAACAAGGCTTTGGCGCCTTTAAAGACAACGGGCAATCGAGTAAACAGATTCACGTTGCGCATTATGATCAGTCACGGCCAGTAAAAGTGGCGATTAGCCGTCGCCAAGAGCTTGGCTTAATGGGGCAATACTTAAATACCAACTTCAATTTTGAGTATATTGCTTTGGGTAGCTGTTCGCTGAAAAATTGTTTAATTGCTGAGGGTGGTGCTGATTGCTATTTGCGTATTGGTCCAACGGGTGAATGGGATACGGGCGCTAGCCAATGTATTTTGGAGCAAGCTGGTGGCACGATCATCGATAGTGAGTTTCAACCGCTGAGCTACAATGAACGCCACTCGTTAATGAATCCAGATTTTTTAAGCTTGGGGGCTGGTGAGTTTCCATGGCAAGAGATCATTAAACCACATCGTGCCGAGCGCGAGCTTTAATGATGGTTTACGCGATTGTAAGCGTGAGCGCAAAAAGCGCTACAACAATCAACTTCAAGGAATAGTGATGCGACGTTTAGTTACTTTAACAACTTTTTCGGCTCTGTTCAGTTTGCTGGTTACGCTGCCGACATTTGCTGGCTGGCAATTAAGCGATGAAGCGTCTCAACTTAGTTTTGTGACGACGAAAAATAGCGATATTGCGGAAACGCACAGCTTTGAGAGCCTTAGTGGTGACATCAATGCTCAAGGGCAGGTGAGTTTTCATATCAACCTTGCCAGTGTTAATACCGCCATCGCAATTCGCGATCAGCGAATGCAGAAGTTGTTATTTGAACTTGATCGCTTTACTACAGCTGAATTCACCGGCAAGGTCGATATTCGTTTTATTGAAGCTTTACCTGTTGGGCAAATTAAGTATTTGCCGTTAGCGGGTGATATTCGCCTTCATGGCAATAAGCAGGCGGTAACAACGAAAGTGCAACTGATCAAACTGGCGAGCAATCGCTTTGCTGTTAATACGGTTAAGCCAGTATTGTTAAATGCCAATCAATATGGCTTAGTTGCCGGCATAGAGAAACTGCGAGCAATCGCAGGGCTAAATCTTATTAGCAATACCGTTCCTGTTACGTTTAACTTAGTGTTTGAATACCAAACAAACTAACCCTGCGAGACAAGCCTATCAACCTTGCTTAGCGTTAGCCAACGGGTACAGTAGATCACCTTGTTTGTTTTTTAATAGCTCAGCAATCGGCATTGGGCGGGCGTACAGGTAACCTTGTATCGCATCGCAGCCTAACTCTCTTAATTTGGCTAATTGGGCTGGTGTCTCAACGCCTTCTGCAACGACATTCAGATCCATGTTTTGCGCCAGCATTATAATATATTTGACCAATTGTTCGTCTTTGTCGGAGTGATTCAGTCTGTTAATAAAATGCTTATCTATTTTTAGTCGGTCGGCACCTAGATCGCGTAGACGAATTAACGAAGAGTACCCGGTACCAAAGTCGTCAACCGCAATCGTAATACCAAGCTTTTTAAGTTCCGATATCAGGCTAATTGCTCTATCGAAATTGCTGATTATCGCTGACTCGGTGATTTCAAGCTCAAGCTGCTCGGCGGGAAAGCCAAGCTTATTGAGCAAATTACTAATGAGGGGAACTAAGTTCTCTTGGTGAAACTGTCGCGGAGAAAGGTTGACCGATAACGTTTGGCCATGAGTGAGCACGGGTTGCATTTCAGTCAGTGCTTGCTCTAGTACCCAAAAGCCAATTTGTTCGATTTGCCCAGTTTCTTCGGCAATGGTAATAAACTCTGCGGGATTGATAAACTGTCCATCTTTTTGCCAACGTAAGAGTGCTTCGTAACCCGTTAATTGCTCTGTTTTTAGGCTGGCTTGAGGCTGATATTGAACGTGCAATTCACGTTGACTAATTGCCGTTTTTAAACCTGTTTCTATGTAATAGCGTTGTGTTAATTGTTCACGTATTTGGTGGTCGTAGAAGGTAATGTCTCCCTTTCCCAGCTTTTTCGTGTGATACATCGCGGAATCGGCAGCTTTGAGCAGTTCAGTTTGGCATGTTGCGTCTTTTGGATACAGCGCAACACCGATACTAAAGGTGACTTTGACCTCATTGAAGTCGAGTAAGTAGGGCCGTTGTTGTACTTCGCGTAATTTTGTCGCCACAACTTCTAAATCAGCCTGCTCTGCATACGTGATAAGCAGTAAAAATTCATCGCCTCCCAGTCGGCCAACCGTATCATTGACACCAACACACTGGCGTAATCGGTTACCCACTTGCTTGAGTAATGAATCACCTAAGCTATGGCCATAAGTGTCATTGATAACTTTGAAATTATCAAAATCAACAAAAGCTACCGCCAGCTTTTTACCGCTCTGTTGATAGTTGTGCAGTAAGATGTTGAGCCGGTCAGTCGCCAGCGCGCGGTTGGGTAATTGAGTGACCTCATCAAAAAAAGCGAGTTCGGATATTTGTTGGTTTAGCCTTTTGATATCTTGCAAGCGTCTAAACGTATAGATACTGCCAATGACGCCTAAATAAAAGATAAAAAGTACTACTTCATCGAGATCCCATTCTTCATGTGCTCGAGTAAATTCAAATAACCATTCAAACGCATCAATGTCAGCGACTAAGGTGATAAGGGTTATCCCTATCACGATTAAGGAGGCAATAATAAGTTCAATGCCAGCGCGTTTTCTTAGCTGTTTGGATAGCGTTGTTTGGCCTGGCAATGTAAAAGCGCTCCTTGCTAAGACGGTGTAACTTCTATAAAGACAATAGAAATAATCACGAAAAATATCAATAGCTTTTCCGTTATTTATTGATTTTAGATAAATTAGTGGCCTTGATTTGAGGGAAGGTTTCGGCCATCTTTCAAAGGGCTTGTCAAAGCGGCCGTATTATTCCCATTCGATTGACCAGATAACCGTAACTCCCCAACCGGCGATATTGCTACTTAGACCAATAGGTATACCTAACTGAACTTCTTGGTCATTGTCATATTGCCAAACTGCGCTGAGCGCAATTTGCCATGCTTGGTCATCATTTTCTGTTTGCTGCACCGGGTTTTCTTGTACTTCATGTTCAACCGCATCATACCAGTTTAGTTCGACGGCTGTGGCAAGCGCTGCGTGCTGATAGAGCCAAGCGATAGCCACTTGGTATCTGCTTTCATCGTCTTCAAATTCGGTGATAAAAGAAGTTTTGAGTTGGTGGTTGCTGGCAATTTGGGTCAAATAAATCAGATCAACTTCCCAGCCATCTTCTTGAGTATCCGCGACCTCAGTTGCAGCGGTATCAAAAGATTTTTCTACAGCTAGGGATAAGTAGTAATTATCTTGGGCTAATAGCCTATACAAGGCGCTTACCTCGACATTACCAATGCCATTGATATGCTTGTCTTGATCAGGCTTGAGATAAGCGTAAGGCAATTCCAAACCTAAGGTTAATCGAGAGCTTATGCCGTATTCGAGCTCGGTAGCGAGTATGGATAATTTACTTGCTGGTTGCCTAAGGTATTGATTGGAGACAGCCCATTGCCACTCGCCATGCGCTTGATTATCGCCACTGTTGCTCAGGAGCAATTCTTGGACAAAAGGCGATAAGTTCTCTTCGTCAGCATAAGCTGTTGAAACTAAGGTTAATGCACCTAAGGTTAAGCCCCATAATGCCTTTTTATTCATTTTACTTCCCTGCAACCAACGGCTTAGTCGTACTTCTTATCGCTGACCCTAACCAAATTAGCTTTTTAAGTAAAGTAAATGAGTCGCACTATCATGCGGATTGATATGAGCACTTTGTGTGGTTGTTAGTCACGCTTCCTCAGTCTTTCTTAAACAAAGGCACTGCTTGTTGTGTTTTGACTGTTCACGACTTCCCCTTAAATAGCGAATAGTTGGCTATTAGTGGTGCTTATTTGAGCAATTTAAGTCGCTATGCTACAAAATAATTCATGTATGGCATTTGGGGAAATGCCTACATCAACCTAAAAAATAAAAGACATACAAATACATACAAAGACAACACGGCACAAACATAAGAGGAACATACTTTGATATCACTTAACTCATCTGTAAAAGGTTTGAGTAAGCTCAGGCTGCTGAAACCAATCTCATTACTGTCTTTTTCAATGCTATTGAGCGCCTGTGGCAATGGCGATTTTACGTATAATAGTCAGTCCAGTTTTGAGCCGCCGACACCAGAAGTTCCGCAGCCACCAATGCCCGTTGATGTGGTACCGGCTTTTGCGCCGGAAGGTCAGCTTAGCGCCAATATTCGTTGGACAGACTTTGGGGTGCCGCACGTTAAAGCCGATAATTTAGAAAGCTTAGCTTATGGCGTTGGCTATGCGTTTGCCAGAGATAATATCTGTATTTTGGCGGATCAAATTCTTAAATATAACTCGGAGCGCGCTAAATACTATGGCCCTGATATGGTGCCTGGATCTGGCGATTCAGAACACTTAATCAGTGATTTTGGTTTCCTTACCTTAGATATTCGCAATATCGCCCAGAATAGTATTCGCGGCATGTCGACTAACTCGCAGGCAATGCTGTCAGGCTATGCCCAGGGCTACAACAAATATCTTGCTGATACGGGCGTAGAGAATATTGATCCAGCTTGTGCTGGCCAACCTTGGGTGCAGCCAATTAGCGATCTCGACATGCTCACATATTCCTTGGGGATTGCCCATTTACCCGGTGCAGCGAACTTCTTAGGCGCCATGTTTGCTGCTGCGCCTCAAGGTGAATCGTTTTTACCCTTTCCAAAGGGGAGTAAAGCGGCGAAAGCAGCTGCTGAAGAATTGCCTTTTAAAATTAACCCGAAAGTGACGATGCCAGAGATAAACGAACAAGAGCTTGGCTCTAATGGCTGGGGGCTAGGTAAAGACAGAACCGCTAACGGTAAAGGTATGGTCTTGGCAAACCCTCACTTTCCCCATACCGGCAATCTCAGATTCTGGCAATTTCACTCAACTATTCCGGGTTATATGAATGTTATGGGCGGCTCGCTAATGGGCGTGCCAGGCGTTGTGAATATCGGTTTTAATGAAAATGTTGCCTGGACACATACGTTTTCGACCGCTGAGCATTTTGTCTTGTATCAGTTGACGCTAAACGATGGCGACCCAAGTCAGTTGTCACAAGTGGTCGATGGGGTAAACCGTCCGATCACTCGTCGTGAATTAGTGATTGATGTTGCCGTGGCGCCGGGGCAAACCATACAACTTGCCAAAAATAGTTACGCAACTCATCAAGGGCCTATGGTTGTTGTACCGGGAGCTTTTGAATGGGGACCAGATGGCGACGCATACGCAATTAAAGATGCCAACACCGCCAATTTGGATATTGTCGACCATTGGCTGGCGATGAACCTTGCCACTAATATGGACGAGTTTAAGCAAGCGTTTAGAGATCACGATGGTGTTATTTTTAACAATACTATGGCAGCGGATCGAGAAGGCAATGTCTTTTACATTGATGATTCAACCGTACCGTTTTTAACCGATACTGCGATCACTGAGTTAACGACCAACCCGTTATTGATTGGCGCCAAACAACAAGCAGGTTTTACCGTTTTACCAGCGTTTATTTCGGCGTTTGATTTTGATCGCCCTGTTCCTTATGAACAAGCACCTAAGTATTCAGGCACTGACTATGTGCAAAACTCTAACGACAGCTTTTGGCTAACGAATGCACAGGCGCCAATTACAGGCGTTTCACCGCTTTATGGGCAAGTGGATAATCAACAATCATTGCGTTCGCGTATGGCGCATAAATTGTTAGCAGACGCAGCTGGCAGTGACGGTTTGTTTACCCCAGAAGAAGTGGAACAAGCGCTGCTCGGTAATCGCAATTATTTGGGTGAAGCAGTTCTTAGCGACTTACTCACCATGTGTCAAAATCAGGGCAATACGCCCGTTAATGTTGATGGCCAAAATATCGATATTAGCGCGGGCTGCAGTGCATTGGCGCAATGGGATGGCACAATGAACCTAAATAGCAGTGCCGGTCACCTGTTCCGCGAATTTGCTTTTCAGTTTAATCTCGCGCCGCAATGGCAAAATGATTTCGATCCGGCTAATCCTATTACAACGCCCAATACATTGGCGGCAACGCCTGAGGTGTTAACTCAGTTTGCACGGGCAATTATGACGGTAGAGTCAGCTGGCGTAGCGTTAGACGAGGTGCTAGGTACGGTTCAGTTTGTGGAACGTAGTACACCTGATGGGCAAGCAACCGGCGTGAAAATTCCATGGGCAGGGGCGCATAATATTGAAGGTGGTTTTAACGTCTTTAGAGCGGCTACCAGTAATAATGGTACTTTATTACCACGCCATACTTACCCAACGCTGCCAAATACCATGATGAGTGTCGAAGGTGAAGGCTACCACATTAATTATGGTAGTAGCTGGATGACAGTGGTGAACTTTACTGATGAAGGGCCGGTAGCTCGTGGCTTGTTAAGCTATTCGCAATCACATGCGTTTGGCGCAGATCACAATTTAGATCAAACCATGCTTTATTCTCAGCAGCCGCAATTAAGACCACTTCGCTTTACCGAAGAGGACATTGAAAATAATAAAATAGGCGAAATTACAATTACTTCTGGGGAATAATAGCTAACGTGGCTAAAAATGTTCTAAAAGCCAACGTAAAGTTGGCTTTTATGTACAGGAAGTACGGTATGCCACGGTGACAGGACATCAAAGAGTGGCGATGTCTAGGACATACGGTATGCCGCGGTGACAGGATGTCAAACAGTAGCAATGTTTAGGGCATTCGTTATGCCTTATCGGAGGAAAATGCCAGAGACAGGATGCCGATATGTGATCAGATGGTCACGCTCGAATAGCATTAAACAATCTACTCTCGGCCAGTGATTATTCCGGTTGGGATAAATATTGGTCGACGTTTGTACTTGGCATAATATTTACCGTTTCATAAAGCTCAGAGTAAACAATAACCGCTTGGCCAGTGACTAGCTGCTGTTTAACTTGGGCAATTTTCTGCGTTAACTCGACGTCTTCTAAGCCGTAATCTGTGCCTTCACGCAGTACAAACTCTTGAATTAACTTGGTCAAGGTTTCTGGCTGGATTTCTTGGTAGGGGATAATCATAGAAATTCACTCAAATAGTCTGGCGCCCGTTGCTCTAACCAGTAATCAGGCTTAAAGGGATTATTGCCACTGATAAAGCCAACGTGTCCGCCTTTTTTACTGATTTCAAATTGAATATGCTCAGGCAAGGTTTGTTTTGGCACAATCTGCTCGTGATCCAAAAAAGGATCGTCGGCAGCGTGAATAAACAAGCATGGCACATGAATATCACTCATTACTGGCTTACCGCTAGCTTTGTGGTAGTAGTCTTCGGCGCTGGCGAAGCCGTTGATGGGCGCTGTCACCATATGATCAAAGTCCCAAAGTTCACTTACTTTGGCAAGTTTTGTCGGGCAAATTTGAGGCAATAGTTGCTGTTCAACCTTCACGAGTGTGTTGGCTTTTAACATATCCACTAAGTATTTTTGATAAATTCGCGAGCTACCTTTAGCGATGTGACGGCTACAACTGGTTAAATCGAGCGGAGCACAGATAACGGTTGCTGCTCGATAGGGATGATTTTGCTGCTCAGCAAGATAGCGGGTTAGCACATTGCCACCCAAGGAAAAGCCAACCGCGGCCTTTGGTGCTTGTGGATAGAGGTTGTGTAACCACTCAGATAAAAAACTAATGTCACGCGTATCACCTGAGTGGTAAGAGCGTCCCTGACGGTTTGGACGACCACTGCAACCGCGAAAGTGCATCAATAATCCTATCCAGCCACGGGCTTTGATCGCGCTTAGCATTCCCTTGGCATAATGGCTATCTGCCGAGCCTTCTAAGCCGTGTAGCACCACTACAATGGGTTTGGTATTATTGCGCTCTGGTAGTGCTGTCCACGCAAGATCGATAAAATCATCGTCCGGGGTTTCAAGGCTTGACTTGTGCAGCGCGATCCATTGTTTTTTTCTGAAAAACTTCGCCAGAATGGTTTGCAGGTGAGCGTTACGCAGCCACCATGCAGGTTTAAAGTTGCTAGTTGTGATCATGAATGTTGAGCGGAATAAACAAAAAAGCCTACCCATAATGATGATGGATAAGCTTTATTATACGGATCTTAACTGTTTAGAAAACTGCTGGCTTAACCTGATTAAACGAAATGATTAAGCGAACGCTTCAACACGTTAATTAGACCAGTTGGTTAACGAGCAGGCCACGGCGCGAATCTTCTTCACGGCGTGTAATTATTGCCGCTTGCAGTTGTGCTTCCGCTTGTTTTTGCTCTGAGCTAGCTTGCCCGAAATCCGTATCTTGAATGCGTGAGCGCGATGCACTGACATTCACAACGGATGTTTCGTAAGTGCTCACTTGGCTGCCTAAGCTATTGCTATCGGCACCCAGTGCCGTTGCTTGCTGGCTAACACTTTCAAAGGCCGTTTCCAGTGCCGCTTGTGTTGCTGCAGGGTCACTTGCGTCTAAACCGGATAAGAAATTTGGATCACCCAGTGCTTCACCGGCAATCGCATTTACCTGTTCGGTTAATTGGTCGAGCTCACCTTGAATAGCGTTTGGATCATTGAATGCGCTACCAGATTGCACCGAAAGTTCATTGGCGCGCTGTAAGCTATCTGAAATAGCAGACAAGCTGGCTTCTTGCACATTGTTTAGGTTGATTTGATCCTGAGCGTTTACGCTCAGTTGTCTGTCACCATTAATTTGCGAGGTTAATCGCTCTGATATTTGCAGGCCCGCAGGATCGTCAGCCGCTCGGTTAATACGGCGAGCAGAAGAAAGCTGTTCTTGTGCTTCTTCTTGACGTTGACGCTGCTGCTCAATAAAGCTGAGCGAAGAGGATTGTTGGTTAACAGAGATCATAACGACGACACCATGTTTTCAAAGTCAAGTTATCTGAGTTAAGCTCCATTATAGCAAAGCTAGTACAGAAAATGTTTAAAAAATGTACGTGAATTTTACGCTTGTTAACCAACCTCAAAACTTGTTAGTAAGCCTATGTTTAAGCTGATAAATTTACTTATCTTCAGCAATGTTCTTCAAGAAGAAGTAAACGTAGAAGGTACAAATAGCGAGTACGATAGCCAAGCCGCCAAAAGAGAACCAGAACACAGGGTCGTTAAAGAATGATTTAAGAATGTCCATGACATGCTCCTTATTTGTTACTGATTGCTATTGTAAATAAGGAGCAGAATAGGTTTGTGATGTAGATCAATAATGCCCGTTAAAATTGATTAATTATTGACTGTTCTTTGCTCTGATTTCGGCTTGGGCAAGCAAGTTGCGATAGAGACTGTCGGCTTCTTCTCGGCCTTTTTTAATCTGCTCTACGCCTAATTTGCGCTCGTCGAGCACGCGACTACTCTCAGCCGGTTTGTAGCCATTGCGCGATGCAATGGTATTCCAAATATACGATTGGAATAGGCTTCTTTCTGTGCCTTTTCCTTCAAAGTGCATCAGGGCAAGGTTAAATTGTGCCAGTGCATAGTTCTGACGTGCTGCTTTTTCGTATTCACGCACGGCTTTTGTGTTATCGCGATAAGTACCGGTTCCTTCTGCATACATAACCCCTAGATTGAACTGTGCGCTAGCTAGTCCTTTATCGGCGGCCTTTTTAGTGAGTTCAAAAGCTTTCTTAGCGTTTTTTTCTACGGGCTCACCTTCGGTGTACATCAAGGCCAGCTCAAATTGTGCGTCAGGGTAATTTTGATCGGCTGCAAGCGTCAGTAACTGATATGACTTTTGCAAATTTTTGCGCATTCCCCAACCATTTTTATACATCATGGCCACTTGGTATTGTGCAGGGGCGTAGCCTTCTTCAAGCAAGGGCTGAAACTCCGCCATAGCGGCTTTAAACTGGCCGCGATTGAGTTCATAAATGCCAGATTTTAAGTCAGCGCCTAAGGTTGATAGCGAGGATATTGACAGCACTAGCGTTAGGCTAGCAAGGTTAAGTTTGTTCATAATAACTCTCTTGTCGTAAATGAACGCGTTATTGTTTAGTGTAGCAAAGCACTATCAAAGTGCCGTAAAAACAAAGCAATTTCGCGTTAGAGATCATTGTGTTATCTTTATCTTACGCGATTGGATTCATGATCGCGTCAATTTTTTCTTCCAAATCAAGCCATTCCATTTCGGCATCACCGATCTGCCCCGTCAACGCTGCTTGTTGTTTGAGTAAACTTGATAGCTTGGCTTTGTCGTCTGACTGATAAATTTCACCATCGGCAAGAATGGCCTCGACCTCGTCAAGTTCAGTTTGCCACTGCGCCATCTGCTTGTTGAGCTTGTCTACCTGCTTTTTCAGTGGTGCAGCTTGCTTGCGTAGCTCAGCCTGTTGCTGACGCTGCTGTTTTTTATCGACACTGGGGCTTTGCGCTGATTTAGGCTCAGCCGTTTGTGCTTTGGTGAATTTTTTATCATCATTTAACCATTGCTGGTAATCGTCGATGTCACCGTCAAAATTGGTGACTTTGCCTTGCCCAACCAATAAAAATTCGTCAACACAAGATTCTAATAAATAACGATCATGGGCAATGAGAATGATCGCCCCTTGGAAGTCTTGCAGCGCCATCACTAAGGCTTGGCGCATCTCCAAATCTAAGTGGTTAGTGGGCTCATCCAGCAGCAGCAGTTGTGGCTTGGCCAAAACAATCAGCGCGAGCACAAGTCGCGCTTTTTCACCACCCGACATCGTACTGGCTTGTGCCAACGCCTGATCGCCGCTAAAACCGAAACGCCCTAGATAATTACGGGCATCGAGTTCACCAAAATGCGGCGCGTCACGCAAGATATGCTCAAGTGCGGTTGAACTGCCGTGAAGTTGCTCCAGTTGATGCTGAGAAAAATAGCCAATATTTAAATCTTGTGCGCAGAAACGCTCGCCGCTCAGCAAGGCGAGCTCACCGGCTAATGACTTAATCAAGGTCGATTTACCCGCGCCATTTCGCCCTAATAACCCCAAACGTGTGCCTGGTACTAAGGTGATATTCGCTTGCGCTAAAATACGGGTTTCACCATAGCCGCAGTCAGTATCTGTAATTGACAGCAGTGGGTAAGGTAAATGCTCAGGTTGCTCGAAGCTAAAAGTAAACTGGCTATCAACATGGGCTGGGGCCAAGTCAGGTAACTTTTGCAGGCGCTTTAAACGGCTTTGCGCTTGCTTCGCTTTACTGGCTTTCGCGCGGAAACGATCAACAAATTTGGTTAAATGAGCTACTTCTCGTTGCTGTTTTTGGTAAGCGGCGTCTTGCTGGGCTAAATGCTCAGCGCGCTGTCGCTCAAACGCGGTGTAATTGCCCGAGTACAACTTGGCACTTTGGCGCTCGATATGCAGAATTTGCCCAACCACATCGTCGAGAAAGTCACGATCGTGAGAAATTAGTACTAGCGTGCCATCAAAGCGCTTTAACCACCGCTGTAGCCAAATGACGGCATCAAGGTCTAAGTGGTTGGTTGGCTCATCCAGCAACAATAAGTCGGCTCGACTAATCAATGCTTGTGCTAAGTTGAGGCGCATGCGCCAGCCACCAGAGAAGCTTTTCACTGGCTGACTTAGTTCCGTTTGGCTAAATCCCAAGCCGTGCAGCAATTCGCCAGCACGCGCGGGGAGGCTATAGCCATCAATGGTTTCTAGCTGGTTTAATAGGCTCGCCTCTAAGGTGCCATTATCGGCGAGACGAGCTTGCTCAAGCTCGGCTTCAATGGCGCGATATTCAGTGTCGCCATCAATGACATAGTCCAGTGCACTTACGTCTAAGGCTGGGGTTTCTTGTTTTACCGTGGCGATTCGCCATTTAGCGGGCATTTTTAGCTCGCCTTTATCCGGTGAAAGGCCGCCCAGTAACACGGAAAATAGTGATGACTTGCCACAGCCATTCGCACCGACTAGGCCAACTTTATGTTTGGCGTGGACAGTAAACGTGGCATCGGTAATTAAGGCTTTTGAGCCTCGGTAAACATCTAAGTCTTGGGCAGTGATCAAGTGCGCGTTCCAATTAGTACTACTTTATAAAATTGGCGCTATTGTCGCTTTTCCCCCCAGTCGCTTTCAAGTTAAAATGCAGGCGAAGTAAGGTAAGAGGTACAGTAAGCCGTACGATAAAGAGAACGAATGTGAAAAAACGATTTATTGCGGGCGCCGTTTGCCCGAGCTGTAAGGCAATGGATACCATGGCATTAACCAAAGAAAATGGTATTGAGAAAGTGACTTGTGTGAGTTGTGGTGAGCAAATGACACAGCCCGAAGCGCATGTTGAAAAGCAAGTGCGTGAGAGCGAACAAATGATTGGTATTTTTAAACCGGAATAGTGTTTAACCATAAAAAAGCCAGCGTTAACGCTGGCTTTTGCGAATACCTATGTTGGCGTGACACATTAATAATGTGGCGGCGGTGGCTCATCTTCCGCCTTCATTACATTACTTGGCGCCATGTCTTTTACGCGCTGTGCAACAAGGTGCAGGTGTTCCTTCATTTCAGCGATTGCCGCTTGATGAATGGTAATTTCTTGGTTTAATTGTTCAATTAAATCTTCTTGAAACGCGTTTTTCGCTTCTAGCGCTTCAATGCGTTGTTCTAACGCTTCCATTGCTTGATGTGAACCGCTAGGGTTATCAGCAGTTATTGGGGTAGTGGCCATAGTTCGGCGAATCCAGAGGAGCTTTCAGTAATAAAGGTACTATTATCGCGAAAAGCGGCACTGTAAACAACGGCACCAGCAGGGCGAATATCTTCGCGAGGGGTTACCCGCCAACTGGCAATGCGTTGCCCTGTCCCAATATTCCATAAACTCACTTTACGTGTTGGCGCGCCAGTGAGGAGTTGAGTGCCATCAGGCGAGAAGCGTACTGAGCTAAAAACTTCTTGGCGATTCGTATATTTTAAGCTGTTAACCAACTTGCCGGTTTTCAAATTCCAAATATGCGCATCTTTTTTACTGTCGGCAGTAAAGGCATAGCGCCCTTGTGGGTCAAGCGCGACTTTAGTGACGCGACTTGGGTGGTTGAATTGGTAGATTACCTGCCCTGACTGAGTATCCCAAACATAGGCAACAAAATCGTTACCACCAGAGATGGCAACCCGACCGTTAGGTAGCATATCTACCGTATTCACTTTTTCACTATGGCCTAAAAATTCGAGGCGACGGCCGTCAGCCATAGTGACATGAACCACTTTACCGTTGGACTGACCGATAAGCAGATAGTTACCGTTGTTAGCAATAGCGATATCGCGAATGCGTGATTCACTGACTTGATAAAACCCTTCCGATTCACCCGTTTCCACGTTCCACAGCGAGAAAGCTTCGCTGTTGGCGGTGATCACATGTGAGTTGTTGTCGGCAATATCAATGGCCAGTACTAAATTGTCGGCGTTGTCTTGCTGCTGTGACCAAGTGTATTTGAGGGCGTTTTTGTCGAGATCCCAAACACTAATACCGTGATGAATAGAAGAGACGACACTAAGTTTACCATCGTTAGCAATGTCGGCTGCGCGAGCGCCTTCTGCGGCGTGACGCCAACGCTCAATTGGCTGTGAATCACTCGGCTGACAAGCGCTTAAAAACAGCGGCAAAATGGCAATTTTACAAAGCGAAAACAAGCGATTAGCTAACATCAATATTTAATACTTTTTTCTGACCACAATAGCCGTTAGTATAAGTGTTTTTTCACGCGATTGAATAGAATAATAAAAATCACCTCGGTCTGTACTGTTGTGTTTGAGTTATGTTCAACTTTGGAGTATTAAATGAAATTGTTTAAACCGACTTTGGTTGCAATTGCAATGGTGTCTGTATTTGGCTGTCAAGAAGCTAAAAAAGAAGACCCAGTGGCAGCACAAGCGCCAGTTTTGGAAGCGGAAATTGACAAGCAAGCTTATGGTTTAGGCGCGTCAATTGGTATGTACATGGAGCGTAATCTAGCTGAGCATGAAAAGTTAGGTTTAGCGTTAGACAAAGAGCTTATCGTAAAAGGCTTTGTGGAAAGCTTAGAAGGCAAATCACAACTGCCTCAAGAAGAAATTCAAGCCTTGCTAATGTCGCTTGATCAACAAATGAAAGAAAAGCAACAAGCGCAAATCGCCAAACAAGCGGAAGATGCATTAGCAGAAGGCCAAAAGTACCTTGAAGAAAATGCGAAACGCGAAGGTGTGATGACCACTGAATCAGGTATCCAGTACGAAATTATTACCCCAGCTGAGGGCGAAAAGCCAACGGCAACTGACACGGTAAAAGTACACTACACAGGTACTTTAATTAACGGTGATAAGTTCGATAGCTCAGTGGATCGCGGCCAACCAGCGGTATTCCCACTAAATCGCGTTATTCGCGGTTGGACTGAAGGCGTTCAGTTAATGTCGGTAGGTGCTAAGTACAAGTTTACAATTCCTTCAGATTTAGCCTATGGCCCGATGGGTAACCCGCCGCGCATTCCGGGTAACTCAGTACTGAATTTTGAAATTGAATTATTAGAAATTCAAAAGCCAGAGCCAGCACCAGAAGTGGGTGAGCAGGCGGAAGCGGTTACACAGTAATTTTCTGTTAGCCCTTGTCCTTGTCCCGTCCTAAAATAAGTTGACGGTTTTTGAAGGCCAGTGATTTTTATCATTGGCCTTTTTCATTATGCACTTGATTAGGCGTTTTCATTTCTAAATTTAAGTGCGGTCTCATTTCATTGTATATGTAAATTGATTCATCGACGAGCTGCTTTAACTCGGCAATACCTTTACATTGATACAGTAAAAATTCTTGCTTGAGAATACCGTTAATTCGCTCTGCTAGTGCATTCTGGTAACAGTCATATCCATCAGTCATTGATGGCTTAATTCCATGTTTGTTTAATACCTGTTGATATTCATCCGAGCAATATTGTAAGCCCCTGTCTGAGTGGTGAATTGCCTGATGTGAATATCTTTTGTTACCGATACTCATATTTAACGCCTTAACCACATCCGATGCTTTCATTTCATCACTTAACTCATACCCCATTATTTTGCGTGAGTAAGCATCCGTTGTCAGTGATAGATAATGAGTCCCTTCGTCCGATTTTAGATACGTAATATCACTAACAAGCACCTCTTCGGCTTTCGTTGCTTTGTGCTCTTTAAGCAAGTTTGGGTGCTTACGCATCCAATGTTTACTGTTCGTGGTTTTAGTATAATTTTTCCTTGGGCTTACAAGTAAACCTTCAAGCCTGAGGTAAGTAAACAAACCATCTCGGCCAAGCTTTATACCACGCTTCATTAAATCAGGCTTTATCAATTTGTATAGCTTGCGAGTGCCTACTCGTGGCATATACTTTCGCCAATGGCCAATTAACTCTTTAACAGGCGCCAGTGTGAGGCGTTTTGCTTCACTTCGTTTAATCGCCTGATAAACACTTTGCCGCGAAATACCAAATGCTCGACATACCGTCGCTAATTTTATTCTTCTTGTTTCTTTTTCTCGCCAGAGATACTGGCGTAATACTTTTTTCGAATACCAGCCCCATACTCATTATCCATAATATCAACCATGCCTTCCATGACATCATTTTTAAGCTTTAGGTCTGCTATTTCTTTTTCTAGACGTTTGATCTTTTGATTTGGGCATATCAGGCATACTAATTGGTTTCGACCAATCCAGCTTACCATGCTTTCGTAACCAAGTTAGAACCGTACTTCTACCTTGAATGCCATAATGTCGCTGGGCTTGCTTATATGTAAAGTCGCCTTTTTCTACTTGCTCAACTACGGCTAATTTAAAGCCCAGCGTGTAATCTCTTTGAGTTCGTTTAACTCTTTGTTTATCTGTACTTCTCATAACAAGTCCTAAATGTGTAAACACATTTCAGGACGGGACACCTTGTTAATAAAAGCCAGCAGCATTTGCTGGCTTTTTTACGTACAGGACGTACGCTTTGCCCGTGCCTCATGGTGAGAGGGATAGGGCATCAAGGAGTGGCGAGTGATTGTATAGATGTCGTAAAATAGCCATATTCTTCCTTTCCGCTATTTGCTATGAAATCTTTGCTTATTATTGGTTGGGTCTGGCCAGAGCCTAACTCTTCTGCCGCTGGTAGCCGTATGGTGCAGCTTATTCGCCTGTTCCAAATGCTTAACTATCACATCACTTTTGCCAGCCCTGCCCAAAAAACAGATCATATGATGGATCTTTCCCATCTCACTGTCGATGTCCAGGAAATTACCCTGAACTGTGACAGTTTCGATAACTTTGTCTGTGACTTAAACCCCGATGCGGTGATGTACGATCGCTATATGATGGAAGAGCAGTTTGGCTGGCGCGTTGCCAAACACTGTCCTGATGCGCTGCGCATTTTAGACACCGAAGATTTACAAAGCCTGCGCAATGCGCGTCACCAAGCGTATAAGCGTGATGGTCACCTCGACGATACTAGTTTAACTACTGAACTGGCGATTCGCGAAGTGGCGGCAATTTATCGCTGTGATCTCACCATTATGATCTCGCCAGCTGAGATTGACTTGTTGAAAACACACTATCAAGTTCCAGAATCACTGCTGTGTTATTTACCGTTTTTGTACACGGATAAAGAGCTCTCACGCACTAGTGCGGCTTTTAGTGAGCGAGCGCACTTTGTTTCCATCGGTAACTTTCGTCATGCGCCTAATTGGGATTCCGTACTTTGGCTTAAACAGCAAATTTGGCCAAAAGTGCGCAAGGTATTACCACAAGCTCAGTTGCATATTTATGGCGCATATCCCCCGAAAAAAGCGACCGATTTACACTGCGAAAAATCAGGTTTTCTTGTTAAAGGTTGGGCTGATGATGCGTTTGAGGTCATGAGTAAAGCCAGAGTGTGTTTAGCGCCTTTGCGTTTTGGCGCGGGTATTAAGGGGAAGCTAAGCGATGCTATGCTGTGTGGCACGCCGTCGGTAACAACAGCGATTGGCGTTGAAGGTATGACGACTGAGTTAGATTGGGCTGGTGAGGTTGCCGAAACGGTTGATGACTTAGCGCAAGCGGCGATTAGCCTCTACCAAGATGAAGACAAATGGCTTAAGGCAAGTGCGTTGGCCAAACAAAATCGTCATTTGTTGTTTCATCATGAGCCTTTTGTGCAGCAGTTTCGCCATCAGCTTACAGAGCTAGCGAATAACCTGGCCGAGCACAGGCAAGCGAATTTTATTGGCTTGATGCTAAACCACCACAGCCATAAAAGTACCCAGTATATGTCACAATGGATTGCCGCGAAAAATCGCTTGGCAGACTAGTAAGTGCCAGTGCCGCTTAACAGTTGAGCGGCACTGGCGAGGCGCAAACGTTGAGGTCTAGTTAACCTCAGGTTTGGATAAAAAATAGAGAATAACAAATCAATTCAAATGCTGATATTCATCGTTATCTTCTAGCGAGAAATTTTTGCTGATATCAAGGCAAATTTGCGCGTCAATAGCGAGTCTATTGCAAGTAAATTTAACGCTGGTAGCAGTAAAAATAGCCGCTAGAAGCACATTAGTTATCCTGAGCTGAGGTTAATTATTTCGATTGGTATTGAAGATGGTATTTAGCTGATGGGCAAAACGCACACTCGCCATCACCATACGTTGATTAATTTGCTCAGACATCACATCAAGCTCAGCTTTCCCCAATGATATAGGCTGAGCCTTTTCTTGACAGGTATCAGAGGCATTGAGCTGGCAGTAGTGAGTGGATGGCGCGCGGGCGATAGCAAAAGACTCATTGGCCCAATCGATAACCGTTGCTTTTTGCCAATTAAGCTTATCAGCTGCTGGAACGCTTAATAACTGCTGATTTAATTGAACAATAAACTGCTGGTATTGACCTGCGAGCTTGTTGCTCTGGGTTTGTCGGGTGAGCAAACATTCATCCCACAGCCAGTGCATACTCGTGCACTTAACGCCCTCTGCGTTGACTTTAGTCTTATTACCGCCCCAATCGTTGGCAAAACTAACATGTAACGGCTGATGAATATCACCTAGCCAATGGCCTAAAAACATCAGTGCTTGAGTACGTTGTTGAATGTTTTTGCCTTCGATCACTTGGTTGGCATGATACGGAATCGCCTGAGTAATACAGTCTTTTTGGCAGGTGTCGTGTGTTAGCGCTTGTTTATCTCGACCTGTGTTAACGTAATGCCAAGGTTTCAAGTCATCGTATTTACTCAGCTTTTTGATGGCATCCGGCCAAGTGCAGGCCTTGCCCAGCGTGACCTTACTCGCTTTATCATCAAAGTTGTATTCGTTGATACGCTTGCGTTCAGTTTTGCTAAGGCTGGCCAGCAGGTTATCTACTTTGGCTTGTGCGGTCGGTGTTAACTGCTGGTAGGCAAGGTCGCAGACTAACTGGTGTCCAAGCTTACCTAGTGCATGGGCTGGTTGAAGTGAAGTGATAAGTGTAATGAGTGCAGTCGTGATCAAGGCTGCAATGGTTGTCGTTTTCATGTGTGTTGTTAGTACTTGTTGTCGGTGATGGTTTTCAGTAATGGTCGTAAAGGTTTGAAGACGTGCTCGTTGAAGGGGCAATGCTGTCATGCTGCATAGTTTACTGCAATGGTTTTTTACTTTGAAGCGCCGTCGGCTTGAATTGTCTAGCTGTGCTCTGGAGTGAACTAGATTCACCAAATCGTCAGTAAATAACCAATAAATACAAACAGGCAAGTAGCATGGCTACTCACCTGTTTTACGGGGCTTGCTAGCTTTTCTTACGCCTTTTGCGATTTCCCTAATTATTCGTGAGCCGTGACTATTTCTGGCTCAGCGCGTTTGGGGGTTAGTTAGCTGTTGACACGTAAATGATTTTTGGCGCTTGGTCTGCTTTAGCAACATCGCGAATAGTTACCGATGCCTTTACCTTGTTACGGCCAACACTGTGCTTATTTAAAAAGTTGAACGACGAGTTGGCATGGTAGGTATAGGCAAATTTTGCTGGCGATACATCATTACAGCGTATGTTATTGATATTCACCTTGCGATCGTGAATCCCCATTTTGCGCAGCATGTTTTTAACCCCTTTGACATCATTATTGCCTGCTTTCACGCAAAACTGTGTTTCATGCGAGTTATCAGTGGCGACGAATTTGTATTGTTGAGCAAAGCTGGCTGGGGCATATGAGCCTGCAACAATGGCACTTACGGCAATTCCAGCGAGTAGTTTACGTTTCATTGTTCTCTCCTAAACTTATCTTAATGTGCTTAGCCAATATGCCGACTAAACGTATGATACCCAGCGCTAGCTAAGTATTCGCATTGTTCCGTATTTAAAACTTGGTGTTCCTTTTCACTCTATTGCTACTGATAATGTGCGAGTGAGTAAACAAGGTCATACTGCTGTCACCGTAAAAGCAATTCCGTTTTGCTTGTCATTAGTTTTAGCAAAAGAGTGTGTACGAGCGATGTCGTGGTTTTGTCGAAATGTAAACGAGTGTAGAAAAGCATGACAAAGATCACTTTTTGCAATCGCTCAGATATACTAGAGCTAATAACTAACCCATTCTTTTACAGGGAATTTGCTAATGAATGAGCAAGCAGCAAGGGCATATTTGCTCGCAAAGCCTGAAACAATTAAAGATTTTCCATTTGGCGAAGACGTTGAAGTTTACAAAGTGAAAGGCAAGATGTTCGCCACCTTATCCTTGGGAAAAGGCAATGAAAAAGGCACGGACGGCAAGCTTGAGGGGTATTATTGTATGAATTTAAAATGTGACCCCGAAGAAGCGGTTATGCTGCGAGATATCTTTGATAGCGTGATCCCCGGCTATCATATGAATCGCGCGCTGTGGAATACGGTGATTTTAGATGGTTCCATTCCGCAAGGTGAAATTGAGCGAATGATCGATAACTCGTTTAAACTGGTGGTTGCGAAAATGACCAAGAAAGATCAACAGTCACTTTTGATCCATTTAATCTAGTCCACAGGCTCTAGCCGAACTAGTTTAACCCACGTATTTTAAGCCTCTTATTTTAGTACACCTCATAAAGCCGATGGGACTAGTAACGCTCACCATGTTTTTTGCTTTAGCGACTCAATAATTACCTCCATACCATTTGCAGGTTAAAGTAACTGCTCATCGCCGTTTGTCATTGACTGTAAAAACTGACTATTTGGTAAAATTTGCGGAAACTGCATATTCACTATCTGGTATAACCAGTAAAATAGCCAGGCTTTGTGAGTTAGTACTCATTACCCTTATCGGGCTAAGTGCTAGGAAGTTAATGGAATGTTCAAGGATTATAGTTTATGCACACAAAGGATATTAGCGATAAATTATCACCTGAGTTGTTAGCGGGAGCAAAAGTAGGTACTAAGCTAGTTTTTCAGTTGCTAATGAAGCGAGAGCAGAAAATTTATGGCGAGTTAGTTGGTATTGATGCTAATCGTTTGTTAATTGTTAAACCAACGGTTTTCCCTGCGGCTATTAGTTATAGCCAAATTGAAGCCGGTGCATTAAGTGCCATTCACCTTGTTGTCGATAATGGTGAAAAGGTGTGCCTTGCCTTTCGTAGTGAGGTGGTGACGAGCATGACATATCCGTCCAAATTTATTTTCTTTAAATTTCCTGAGCAGGTGACAGGTCGCTTTGCCAGTAGCCGAAACTAACAAGCATATGGTGCTTTAAGCTGTTAGTGATATGCGTTGTTATGATCCAATTGAATGTTAAGTATGTTTAGTCAGTTACTCAAAAAGTTATTTTCTCCGCTACAAGCCGCTCCTAAAAGTGCACAAACGAACCTCTATTATTTTGAGCAATCTCGGCCATCTTCAGCCGCTCAATCTGCAATTCAGTCAGCCACTGCGAGCCCTTCAGTACAGGTTAATGGGCGACTAGGCACTGATAATCAGTATGGTAGCAATCAGCCTCATAAGCGTGACAGCCAACTAATCCCTAAAGCGGTAGAGTTTGCTACTAGCGGGCATACTTTTACGCAGCGAGAGCAATATCAAAACCACTTTTACGATGCCTTGTTTGGCCAGCAAACACAGCACAGTGCTGACGATGAGTTAGCGGGTTACGTTGCTGAACGTATCGCGCTTTTATTAAATAACCCAAGTGTTATTCTACAAGCACTGCCTGTTTTACCGGCCTCATTGAGTGAGGTGATTAGTCAGCTCAATAATGACGAGTTTGACACCAATGCCATTGTTCATTTATTGCAACATGAGCCAGCGATTGCTGCGAAAGTGATCCAATTAGCGAATTCATCAGCATACAACCGCAGTAGTAAGGCAATCACTGATCTTAAAAATGCGTTTATGTTGCTAGGGGCAAATGGTGTTAACGAAGGGGTCATTCGTGGTTTTATTAGTCAACTCATTCCGCAATCTGATGTTTATTTTAAATATTATGGGCGGAAAATATGGCAGCATAGCTTATTGTCGGCGCAGGTCGTTAAACACTTGTTGTCCGAATCAACAGACAAGCAAGTTGCTGCTAAAGGCTATTTGATTGGCTTAGTGGCAAATTTAGGTAACATCGTTATTTATCAGTTATTGTCTGAGGCTTTTTCACAGGTGCACCCAGATGCCAGCCCAAGTTCGGCTGTGTTTAGAGCGTTATTGCTTAAAAATGCCAGAAAACTTAGTTATTTGATTGCTAAATATTGGCAATTTCCAACCGCCATTACCGATGTGCTAGGGTTATTAGCTAAGGTTGAACAAGCTGAAAAGCTGGCTGCTTTGTATCAACATAATGCTGTTGCAGCTTATGTCTATGAAGCTATTTTATTGGCAGAAATTAGCATTGCAGTTAGTGATAATCAGCTGATTGTGGAAGACGCTTACAGTGATGTACAAACCTTACTGTTTTCACCACAGGCAAAGGCTTATGCTCAAAAGCTATTGGCAGCGCCCACTAAAGTCATCGCAAGCTAGCTTTAAGAGTTTGCGATGGTAATACACCAAAAAGCTGTTTGTACTCCTGTGCAAATCGCCCTAGCTCTAAAAATCCCCACTTTAAAGCAACATTGCTCACTGTTAATGATTTATCCTGAGCTGCTAATAGTTCATAGTGAACTTTATTTAAACGCAACGCTCGTAAATATTTGACGGGCGTGATGCCTAAATATTCGATAAACCCATATTGTAAACTGCGCTCGCTAATCTGTGCAATTTGGCATAAAGCACTCATATCAGGTAAATCACTGGCATGATGTTCCAAATAACCTAATACGCGTTTTACCCCGATAATGCGTTTAGGCTGGCGTGATAAGGTTTTCTCTGATGCGCTTGTTGCTGCCAATGCGTTAAGGGTGAGCCCTAGTATTTCAGCGTTTAATAGGCGCATTAATTTCGGTGAAGCCATCACTTGCTGATTTACTTGACTGAGTAAGCGTTGAATCACTGCTGGATAATCAGTCGCGATATTATCTGCAATCGGCTTTAAATGGCTGATGGCGAGCTGCTGATTAAGCTCTTCACCTGTTAACTGGTGGTAATGTTGGTAAAAATAATCACGCTGAAATACGTTTGAAATATAATCAATTGAGCCTGAAAAGCTGATATCCCACGTGCCACCTGTTGCGACAATTAAGCTTTTCTCTATTCTAGCTTGGCCGCAAAAGTTGTAATCGCCAGAATGTGGTAAAACAAAGCCAAAAGGGACAAAAGTTTCTGCTGGTGAAGCACTTATACTACTGCCTAAGTTGATCGACTCTCGAAAAATATGGAGTTGACCTATCGTCACTTCTTGATAGTTAGCGGCAACTTTCCCTTGTTCAAGTTGAGTGTAGTGACGATTTTTTTTCGCCTGAAAGTCAGCAAGCTGTTGTAAATTACTCGTGGAAAGCTGGCGTGTGTGCATACGAATTTATATTAATGAATGTCGATAACTCACTACGACGAGGGGTTTTTTAATTCGGGTTAGGCAAGGGCTAAAAACCCAGCGTATGTTAGCTGGGTTTTATCAGTGCATTAACGAATCAGTGATTAAGCTAATGAATCTTGTAGTGGCGGTACGACTTGTTTTTTACGGCTCATAATGCCGTCGATCCACACTTTACCGTCAACAGATACAGCACCGTAGGCTTTTTCCGTTAAGTCATCATTGTTACTGACGACGAGCACTTCTGAGCCTTCTTTCATAATGTCGGTAAGCACTAACAATACGCTGTGGTAGTCGCCTTCCGCTTTTAATGCCGCGATATCGGCTTGTAAGTCAGCTTTCATGTCGTCAACTAACCCTAAGTTGATCAGCTCTAGCTGGCCAATACCGACTTTGTTGCCGTGCATGTTGAAATCTTTAAAATCACGCATCACTAAGTCACGTACTGGTGTGCCAGCAACCGCTGACTTAACTTCAAACATTTCCATGCCTAGTGCTTTGTAGTCTTCTACGCCTGCGATTTCCGCAAGTGCTTCAACACACTTGATATCCGCCGTGGTACACGTTGGCGATTTGAAGATAACGGTGTCAGATAAAATCGCACACATCATGGCGCCCGCAATGTCTTTTGGAATGTCAACACCGTGGAAGTCGTACATCATTTTAATAATGGTGTTAGTACAACCTACTGGGCGAATCCAACACTCAAGTGGTGTTGAGGTGGTGATATCACCTAGTTTGTGGTGGTCGATAATACCTAATACTGTCGTGTCGTCGATATCATCTGGACCTTGGATGCGATCTGAATGATCGACTACGTAAATGCCGTCAGTATCAGCAAAGGTCATTTTTAATTCAGGTTGCTCAAAACCAAACTTGTCTAAGATAAATAACGTTTCTGGTGATAGCTCGCCTAAACGTGCTGGTTTTACGTCTTCACCAATTTGGTTTTTTAGGTACGAGAGGGCGATTGCTGAACAAACTGAATCAGAATCTGGCACCTTGTGTCCGACCGCGTAAGCTGGCATTGATAATTCTCCAAGCAAGAAATTGATATTCGTTAATTGGCGCGTATTCTAGCAGTTTTTGGTGGATAAAAAAAAGCCGCAGTCTTATTCGAATAACCTCGAATTTGATGCGGCTTTTACTGAGCTATGAATGAGCGATGAATGAGCTTTTGAAGCGTTTTGAAATCGCGTGATACGAGCTAGTTATAGTAGCTCAAGCATTTTTCAACTTCGTTTTTAGAGCCCATGATCACTTCCACACGCTGGTGAATATCATTTGGCTCAATCTCCATTATCGGCCCCTGGCTGGTCATCGCCAAACCACCCGCTTGCTCCACTAAATAGCTCATCGGGTTCGCTTCATACATTAAGCGCAGCTTGTAAGGTTTTTCGGGGTTTTTGTTATCGGCAGGGTAAGTGAATATACCGCCACGAGTTAGGACACGGTGAATATCGCCAACCATAGCGGCAATCCAACGCATGTTAAAGTTCTCGCCGCGCGGGCCATCGCTACCAGCCACTAAATCATTAATATAGTTTTGCATTGGTGCTTGCCAGAAACGTTGGTTCGACATGTTTATAGCGAACTCACGGGTATCGGCTGGCACTTGTACATTGCGCTCAACCAACAAGTAACCACCGTGGGTTCTGTCGAGTACGTAAAAATGCGTGCCTTTACCTGTGGTCATGACCAACATGGTTGACGGGCCGTATAGCACATAACCAGCGCACACTTGCTTGTGGCCAGGTTGTTGGAATTGTTTAGGATCGTCAGCGGCAAGCTCAGGAATAGCTTCGTGAATCGAGAAAATTGTGCCAATCAGTGAGTTAATATCGATATTTGAACTGCCATCGAGTGGGTCGAACGACACTAGGAACTTGCCGTTAGGATCGCCAGCCACTGAGGTATCTTCTTCCTCAGACGAAATGGCGCGAACAAAGCCTGATTCCAGCAAAATATCTTTAATTAATTCGTTGGAAACCACGTCTAGCTTTTTCTGTACTTCACCTTGAATGTTTTCATCCAAAGTCGAGCCCATTAAGCCGCCTAGTTGTGCTTGGCTGACGCGGAATGAAATTTCTTTAGTGGCGGCAAGAATGGTTTTAATTAACGAGATTAAGTCTAAAGGTACGTCGTCTTCGCGTAATGCTGGCGCTAGTCGTTGCATAGGGTTACCTAATTGCTTGTTGTTGATGGCAAGTTATTGTTGGCTGGTCGATTTCTATTTGATCCACCTTCGCCAACTGTATATTGTAGGGCGTGTTGAACTTTCAGTCTCTAATGTTCAATACGCCCTAGCTAGAGCAAAATTTCTCGGTGGCCAAAAAGCTAGTTAAGTCATGCATTTCGCTATTGGCGCGGGTGATCAATTTATTGAAAGTTTTCACTCTAACTTTTAGCCGATTATAACGCAATTTTGCGACCGTTTTTAGTAAAAATAATAAGGAATTAGGATGAAATTAAATCGTCTGTTAACCGTGCTGATACTCTGCCTTAGCTGGCTTTCCAGCGCGTGGGCAGCGCCTGCTGACTTCGCAGAATTTAGCAAAGACAAGCAATATCAATCAGGCTATTTTTCGTTTTATCACGACGAAAATAGCGGCAAGGTTTACCTAGAAATTGACAACTTTGAGCAGCCGTTTTTATTTCAAAGTAGTATGCCACACGGCATTGGCTCTAACGATATTGGCTTAGATCGCGGCCAGTTAGGCAATACCCGTTTGGTGCAGTTTGAGCGTGTTGGCGAAAAAGTGTTTTTACGTCAGCTGAACACTTACTACCGCGCAAATAGCGACAACGAGCTTGAACGCCAAGCCATTAATGAAGCCTTTGCCAGCTCAATTATTTGGGGCTTTAAAGTGGCTAAAGCGAGCAAAAGTGGCAAGGTTGTGGTGGATTACACGCCGTTTTTACTTTCTGATATCCACGGTGTCGGTGAACGTTTAAAACAGCGCAAACAAGGTAGCTTTAAAGTCGATGCTACTCGCAGTGGCTTGTACGCTAAGCGCACTAAAGCTTTTCCTCAAAATACCGAATTTGAAGCTACGATCACGTTTAAAGGGTCGGGCGCGGGTACTTACTTAAAATCAGTGACGCCAGAAAACACAGCGGTAACCGTTAACTTTCATCATTCCTTAATTGAACTGCCTGACGATAATTACCAAGAACGTGCATTCCACCCTTACAGCGGCTATTGGGCAATTAGCCATGCCGATTACGCCACTAAAATTGATGAACCACTGATCCAGCGTGTTATTCCGCGTCATCGCTTAGCAAAGCAAAATCCTGAGGCAGCTGTTTCACCGGCAGTTGAACCAATCGTTTATTACCTAGATGCGGGCGTGCCAGAGCCAGTAAAAAGTGCCTTGTTAGACGGTGCACGTTGGTGGAATCAAGCGTTTGAAGCGATTGGCTACCAAGATGCGTTTCAGGTGAAAATGTTACCAGCAGATGCTGATCCTATGGATGTGCGTTACAACGTGATCCAGTGGGTTCATCGTGCCACGCGCGGTTGGAGCTATGGGGCATCGGTTATTGACCCACGCACAGGCGAAATTATCAAAGGCCATGTTACCTTGGGCTCATTACGTGTCCGCCAAGACTACCTGATTGCCCTTGGCCTAACTTCACCATTTGGCAATGATACAAACGAGGAGAGTGGTGAACAAGCAGATACCAGCAAGCAGCAGGAAATGGCACTAGCACGTATTCGTCAGTTATCCGCACACGAAGTCGGTCACACGCTAGGGATTGCCCATAACTTCGCAGCCAGTGTGAATAATCGCGCCTCGGTGATGGATTATCCACATCCCTACATCACACTTAATAACGGTGAAATTGATTTATCAAACGCGTACGACACAGATATTGGTGCGTGGGACAAGTACGTTATCGCCTATGGCTATAGTGATATTGCCCCTGAACTTGAAGGTGAAGCACTCGCGGGTTTGATTGCCCAGGCGAAAGGCCAAGGCTTGCAATATATGTCGGATCCCGATGCCAGACCAAAATCAGGTGGCCATGCGACAGGGCATTTATGGGATAACGGCAAAAGCGCCGCCACTGAGTTGACCCGCGTATTAGCGGTACGTGAAAAAGCATTGCAAGATTTTGGTATTAACTCAATTGCCAATGGCACGCCGCTGTCAGAAATTGAGCAGGTATTAGTGCCAATCTATAACTTCCATCGCTACCAAGTGGAAGCGGCAGTGAAGCTTGTTGCTGGTGTTGATTACAGCTACGAAGTTAAAGGGGAAGGTGAAGTGGTTGGCGTGTCAGCCGTCGCGGGTGATAGCCAATATCAAGCCCTAGACGCCTTACTGGCGACCTTAACACCGAAAACGCTCACCCTGAGTGACGAATTAATCGGTTTAATTCCACCAAAAGCCTATGGCTATCAGCGCAATCGTGAAAGTTTTAAAGCCAACACTGGGCTAACTTTTGATCCGGTCAGCGCTGCAGAAGCGGCAGCGAAACATACGGTTGGGCTGTTGTTAAATGCCGAGCGTTTAGCGCGATTACAGCAGCAATCGTTAATGGGCAAAGATATTCCGTCAGTGGAAAAACTGTTGGATATGCTGCTAGAAAGTACTATTAAACAAAACAGTGAAAAGGGCTTAGGCTTACTGGTGCAGCAACGTGTTAACCAACAGGTAGTTGAGCACTTACTTACCCTGTGGCACAGCGATAAAGTGGTGACGGAAGTTAGAGCTGAGCTTTATGTCGCGCTAAAAGACTTAGGTGACTGGTTAGATGACAACCGTAAATCACGTAAACACCAAGGCATGAAAGCGCAATTTACTTTATTGGCTGAGCAAATCGACTTTAGCTTAGCGCAAGGCAAGCGCGTCACTCCGGCATCAAGTATAGCGTTGCCACCGGGTTCACCAATTGGTCATGAATAAGCTGATGCAAAGTGAGAGCTTATTAAGCGAGTTTCATTCGCTAGCATTGCTGGGTGTTCCGTTTGACGATAATTCATCGTTTGAACCAGGCCCAGCCAAAGCGCCAGCCGTGATCAAAAACGTGCTGGCGCACGGCTCGCTTAACAAGGGCACTGAGCTTGGGGTCAACCTTGCTGACAACCCCCAGTGGCAAGTTGTTGAGGATGTTAGCTTTTTAGCGGGCAAATCTACCCCATATGGCTTTAACCACGATATTGAACAAGCGGCATTAGCGCAGCTCGCGGCAGGCAATTTATGCTTGTCGCTTGGTGGTGATCACAGTGTTTCCTATCCACTGCTAAAAGCCTACGCCAAGTATTTTCCACAGCTGACCATACTCCATATTGATGCCCATTCAGATTTATACGACAGTTTCAAAAGCAACCCGTATTCAAATGCTTGCCCGTTTGCGCGGGTAATGGAAGACGGGCTATGTCAGCGCTTAGTACAAGTGGGTATTCGCACGTTAAATGCTCACCAGATTGCCCAAGCGGAAAAATTCTCGGTAGAGATGTTCGAAATGCGCCACTGGCCGCTCGCTAAGCCATTGTCATTTGATACGCCTGTATATTTATCGCTAGATATTGATGGTATTGACCCAGCTTTTGCACCGGGGGTGTCTCACCGCGAACCGGGCGGCTTAACGACACGTGAAGTGATTAACCTTATCCATCAAATTGATGCGCCACTTGTCGGCGCTGATATCGTGGAATTTAACCCGAATCGTGATATCGACGGGGTTACTGCCCAAGTTGCGGCAAAGCTGACAAAAGAGCTGGCCGGTAAGATTATTCAATCGAGCTTAAATGGGTAACTGAGCATGTGGGGGTTGGCATGGTTCATTTGGTCTGGTTGAATTGGCGTAGATGATTGGGCATTAATAATAAAAGTTAATTAACACTTTCACTTTTTTAACCTTAGTTAGCAGTCAAGGATTTGAAAAACTAATTTCACTGAATTTAAAAGGGAATTTATTTTGCGAATTAACACCTTCATACTGCTTGCGCTGCTTTACCTAGGAGTGACTTCAAGCACATACGCGAGTGAAGCAAAGGCATTTATTGAGCTACTACAAAAGCACTACCAGCAAACGGCCTCAATTAGCGCTTTTTCACTGACTCACAGTTATTTTGGCCGCAGTGACCCATATCAATCATGGGACTATCAAGCCCCTAGCCGCTACAAAGCCTTTAAAGTCACAGATATTGATATGGAAAAGCAGCACTACTATCAAAATGTTGTGCATCACTTTACTGGTGGCTTGTATTTAGATGAAGTGCACTTTCAAAATGATAGCGAGAGCTCGCGTTATGAACGCAATGGTATTTCCTTGGGTAAAAGTGCCATAGCGCAGAGTATGAATAGTTTCTCTCGCTATAAAAACTTAACCTTAATGAATCTCGATTTCTTAGCGGTTAGACCTTTGCTGCAAACAATTAGTGTTAGTCAGGATATTAGTGAGACCATCGACATTCAGCCAGACAAAGTCGCTGGAAAAGTGACTTTAGCGCATCGACAGGCTGAGGGCGCTAAAGGTAAAGAAATCGAGTATGTGTTTAATCTCGCGCCGCTGCGTTTAGAATCCATCAATAACAAAGCGAGAAAACGCATTTTTCTCTATGGCGATTACCGAACAAGCAATGGCTACCACTTCGCACATTCATTGATTAAGCACTACAACGGCGATGTGATCCCCAGCTTTATAACCCGAATTGAGAAGTTTGAGGTGATTGAGCAGATAACACCTGAGAAGCTCACATTGCCCAATGGTTATCGCATCAAACCTGCTGAGCAATATTTAGCGTTAGCTGCTACTGAAATCGCTGAAGACCTTTACTTAATTAACGACGCATCACAAAAGCACAATACCTTATTTACCGTAAACGGCGGCAATATTATGGTGTTTGGCGCACCAAGAAGTAGTCGCTTATCAGAATCTGTGTTGAAAACCATCAAGCAGCAATTTCCTACTAAGCAAATTAGTGGTGTTTATGTCACTCACCCTTATCGTGAACACATAACTGGGCTTTTACCTTTTGTGGAACAAGGGGCGAAAGTGTATGCCGATGACTATACGATTGCGGCAATTAAAGCCTATCCACGCTTTACGGATAAGATTGACAGCTTTTCTTTTGAACCTATCAGCCATGAGCAGGTGAACAATGGTGTGCAATTTTATGTTCTTGAGAGCGCTCGTTCAAAACGCCAAAGCTTTGCCTACTTTACCCAAAGCGGAACGATTTATCAGTCAGATTTTCTTGAAATCGCTCGCGATAATACCATTGCCAATATCCTGCCCAGCTACAGCAAACAATTTATTGATTTTGTTCGAGACTCAAAGCTCAAGGTTACGCGCATTGTAGCGCAAAACCGGAATAGCAATATTTCACTGGCGGTTATGAATAAGGCTTATCAAGCGAACACGATGTAAGGCAATGGTGTTTTTATGCTGAGCTTTCTATGTATTCCCTTTTAATAAAACCTTTCAATAAACAAGTGAACATAGTTAGTCTGCTATGTTCACTGAATAAACTATCGGTTAATCATCAATTAGGGCAAAATCTACATCATGGCGTTATAGGTTTTATTCATCACTTCTACTGAAATATTGTTGTTTTTGTAATTGCCGACAATACGCTTTAATTTCAGTTGTTTGCTACGGACAAAATCAATAAAAGTTCTAGTGTAATTCGGTATCACTTTAGGAATAGTGTTATCAAACGCTATATTAAGAAAGTTTGCTTGAAAGATAATTTCGCTGTCTTTGAAGTAGACAAAACTTTGTCGCTTAGCGTGCATACTTTCTAAAATATAAAAGCTCGCACCATCAATCACTTGTTCATGCTCGATGGTGCGGAATTTGAATGAATCGATATTTTCTGCAAAGCTTGGAAAGGCTTTGATAGCCGCAATAGTATAGTTATCTGCCAATATCTCGATTCCTTGCTCCGCATAAACATTAAGGCCTGCTATATCTGGTGTTTGAGGGTGGGTTACATGAATGGCAGTAATTGCTTTTTCGGGAAATTGTTCGCGAATAAGTGCAGTGGTTTTCTTTGCTTGTGCTGGCGAGCCACTTGCGCCAAAGACCATGATTTTATCGCCATTGACTTTAAATAAGCTGTTACGCCAAGCTGAAGCGTCGGTGACGAGAAAAAGGTCTTTGGCAATTTCTGTGGCTGTTAAAACTCCATCTCCCCTTTTAATTTCGGGACCATAGCCTGCTGGAAGCTTTAATTTCGAGGTGTCTACGTGCTCAATGATATCGAACCTATCATTAAAACTGATGTAGGCAGGTACGGGATCGCCGTTGTAATACTTATTCACCGAGCGTGCGAAGGTGAGACCTCTGGTTGTTTGGTAATCATCGTAGACGTAGATCGCTTGCCTTGATTTATTGTGTAGTTTTAGAAGCTGTAAAGGCTCGTTACTGAATTGATAGTCAATAATGCTTTCTTCTGACACTTTATGGGTAAGGGTAGTTGTATTTGATTGAGTATCGTGAGCAAGGGTAACTTTACCGCTAATATCAGTTTCATCTAGTAACGGTCTTACAGCCAGAAAGTCGATATTCATTGCCATAAAACTCATAAAGCGATCAAAATTCCCCATACCTCTGTTTAAATACCGCTTGCCTAAAAAGTTACCGTTTTTTTCGTAGTAATAACTTTCGGTATCGTTTTGGTACTGCGCTCTATCAAGTATTTGACCGCCGGGAGAATACAGAATGTCATTGTCATAAAAGTGCTTTTTCGCCATATCCACTTCGACCATCCTGACCGACAGAACGCGATTCGGTGCTTGATAGTCCCAATAATCATGAGATCGATACTGTTTGTTTAAGAAGTGGTAGCTAAATGAAAAAGCGTTAATTGATCTGGTGGGTTGATAGTGGGCTTTTAGTTTTTCAACAAAATCTTCCGTTTCGCCTGCCCATGCGCTTGCAGCGAGTAATGAAAAAGACACCATAGCGACATTTATTGCGAATGTTATGTGGCGTGTCTTCTTAAATAATTTCAACATAACGATTTTTACCTTCTTCCTTGCATCAATAATCTAACTGGCTGAATAATAAGCTATAAAATATCGAGGAAGTGTGCTGCTAATAAACGATGACAAGTCAGTATTCTGCGTCTAGTTGCAGTTTTTCGTTTTCAATTTTTTACTCTGTTAGCGAAGGAAGGTGAGCGTAATGCCACCTGCTCGTTTCGGTTTATTCTGCGGCGTGATTGTTAAGCGTTTGCTGATACTTGCTGAGTTTTTCTTGATACGTGCGTTGCCAATAAGGCACAAGGTCTTTAGCGTGCTCGACCGCAAGTTTCTGCTCTGCTACTGCCTTTTTATAGTCTTTCAATTGAAAATAGCCAGCGGCCAGTGCTTCGTGGGCAAAAGCAGATTCTGGATATTGTTGAGTCGCTTTTTGCAGGATCGCAATCGCAGTTTCAGGTTCATTTTCTAACTTTGACTTTGCGAGTGCTTTTAGCGAGTTAAGCGCTGAGACTTCAAAGCCGTATTTTTCTGCCGATAAAAACTGATAGTGGGCAAGAATGGCATCAGCCCCTTGTTTGGCGATAGCAGAATCAGGTGTTAGTGCTTGGTGAACATCGTTAAATATTTCTTCAATGGCATAGCTGGTTGCCAGCACGGGCTGGGTCATATAGTAGTTGCCGTCAAAGCGTTGAACGCTGACTTGGGTATGCTCAGGCGCTAGCAGTGTCATCTGCGCAGTGACTTGTTCAAAAGCCGCAAGGTGTGATTTGTCGTAGCTGCTATCACTCATCGAAAGTGCCACGTAGCGGGGTTTGTTGGGTAACTTACTAAATTGTGTTGCTACTTTTTCATGAAGTTTTAGTGGGTGATTGTTGAGTGTCGGGCTGGCAAGAATATAGGCATTAAATAAATCAGGTTGATCGAGTAGCAAGCCTAAGCCTACAGCGGCATTGCCGGTAAAGCCGCTGTATATTTTAAAGCCATTAAGTCGGTAGTTTTTGGCAATATTGGGCAGTAAATCTTGGGCAAAGTACTCTAATAGTTTGGTGCTTTTTCCTTCCACGTACTCAGCATAAATAGCCGCAAAGGCTTCGTTGTAATTTTTTGGCGTCACAATAATGGTTTCCAACCATGGCCAAGCACCGTTATGACTCATCCAGTCGTGCATGCCTGCGTGCATCGGCTGGCTGCGCGGATGGATATCAAACAACAGTACATAGCGCTTGTCAGTTTTGGTTTGATAACTAGCGGGTAGGGTAACGTTGTAAATAACTGGGGCATCGACTAACTCAGAAGAAATAGTTAGCTCTTCAATTGGGTTTAAGGCGCTGATATCTGTTGCGCAAACGGACAGTGATAAAAGCGAAATAGTACCTAGCATCGCCAGCATTAGATAACTAGCAAACTTAACCATTTTATGTGAGATGACAGGAAATGCTTTGTGTATTGTATGCATTGCGTTCTTCCTTGTTTTTGTTGTTATTTTTAAGTCGAGCTTAAAGTATAAAATTTATACGGCCATCAATTTACGACTAGTTTCGTATATTGATAACACAGCGAAAAGCGTTGTGCAAAAATTAAACTTAACCATACTAGGTGGTTCAGAACTGAATAAGGTGAGAAAAACGGCATGGCGGGAAGGAATGCCATGCCGGTGGCAACAAAAATTGATTGAACTAGTCGTTTTGTGTTGCCAAAACTGATGTGAGTAAAGTGATTAGCTGGCGGTTACTTTGTCTGTGTCGATGTTGTTGGGCTTTTCCGCGCTATGTTTTTCAGTACTAGGTTTTTCGCTGCTAGCCTTGTCATTATTAACCACCATTTTGTCGCGCTTTAACGCCCTTGGTTTTGAGAGCACAACAAAGTTACCCACCATAATGGCGATAAAGCCAAATACTGTGTATTGATCCCAGACAAAGCCTTCAACCACGGTTGAAATAGCCACGGCAACTGCAGGAAATAGGATATTGGCATACGAAGTTTTATGCGGGCCAATACGCGTCATCAACGACAAGTAACAACCAAAGGCGATCACTGAGCCAAAAATGGATAAAAATAACAGTGAGCTGATATAAGATGCAGACCACTCAAAGGTAAACGACTTACCCTGTGCCAGAGCTAAAACGCTCATAAAAATAGTGCCATACAGCATGCCCCATGCATTAGACTGAACAACGGGCATTTTATTGTTTTGGTTGCGAATCGAAATCATATTGCCGGTTGATGCCGATGCGGTGCCAATTAGGCATAACACTAGGCCGTATAACGTCATATCAGTAAAACTCAAGGTCTTCACTTGTGGCCAAAACAAAATCACAATGCCGATTAAACCCAAAGTACCGCCGATAACCACTTGAGAATTCACAGGGGTTTTATACCAAATACGGGCGTTAATAATGTTGAACAGCAGCAAGGTTGAAAAGGCAATACAAGTTAGCGCTGAGTTAATATGTTGCTGTGCTTGATAGAGAAAAAAGTAGTTACAGCCAAATAACGCCATGCCGAAAAGTGCTACCCACATATGTTGCTTAGTGTTCATTGCCAGTGGCAGCTTTCGCAGCCAACAATAGATAAACAAAACAGTCGCGGCCAGGCCAAAACGATAGGCGACCGAGGCTTCAGGCGCGACTTCGCCCAATTGGTAATTAATGGCTATCCAAGTGCTGCCCCAAATCAGCACAGTTAGGATGTAAAGCATGGTGTTGTTCATCGAATGTCCTATCACAATTGGGTGTTGAATATCGTTGCTTAAATACGCGACTGACTGTTTATTATTTCACTGACCTTATTTTAGTTGTGCTGCCAGAAACAGTGTCGAAAACTTTGTTTGAAGGCAATGTCTAAAACTAATTGCTTGATAGACAGTGTAGCGAGTGTTTGTTTTAATAACATATACAGAAAAATGAAAATGTAACCTATACAGTTTGCGATGAAACTACTTAACCGTCAGTCGTCTGATTTCCTCTATCAGCAAATTATTGAGTTTATTGATGATCAACAGCAGCAGGGCTTATTACGCGCGGGTGACAAGCTGCCAAGTTTACGCAAGCTGAGTAAGCAGCTGGAAATAAGCGTACCTACGGTTAAGCAAGCGTATTTAGAGTTAGAAAAGCAGGGGCGGGTTTGCGCTCGCCCGCAGTCAGGCTATTACTTGCAAGCCGAGCAAGCCCGTACCTTGCAGCCTACGCGCAGTAAATGGATGGGTAGTAAGCCTGTGGAGGTCAATTGTCGTAGCTTGATTGAGCAAGTGCACGATGCCGTTCACTTACCCAATACGGTGGCGCTGGGCATTTCTAACCCTGTGAATACTCACCCGCCAGATAAAGCGCTAGCGAGGTTAATGCGCTCAGTGCTCTGCAAAGTGGCAGAAAAAGCGGTGAGTTATGGGCCAGTGAATGGCGATCCTAAATTGCGAATGCAGTTGGCATTTCGCTATCAAGAGTTGGGAGTTGCGGTCAATTATCAGGATATGCTGATCACCAATGGCTGTCAGGAAGCGCTGTCGATCGCATTGCAATGTGTTGCTGAAAAAGGCGATGTGATTGCGATTGAATCGCCTTGTTTCTTTGGCCTAATTGAACTGATTGAAAGCTTGGGGATGAAAGCGTTGGAAGTATATACCTGCACAGAAGACGGTATTTGCCTTGACGAGCTGGAAAAAACGCTCAATCAATATCCCGTGAAAGCTTGCCTATTTTCAACGGCGATCAATAATCCCTTGGGGTCACTGATGCCTGATAGTCGCCGTCAGCAAATGGTCGAGCTGCTAGAGCGCCATAATGTCCCCTTGATTGAAGATGATACCTATGGCGACTTGCATTTTGACGGCGAGCGACCAAAGCCAGCCCAGCTGTATTCTGAAAAAGGACTAGTGCTCACTTGCTCGTCTTTTTCGAAAACGGCAGCACCGGGCTACCGAATTGGCTGGTTAATTCCGGGGCGTTTTGAAGAGCAAGCAAAGCGTATTAAACGGGCGCAATCGTGTTCAACCCCGATGTTGCAGCAATGGACGCTAACCGAATATTTGCTGTCGGGTGAATATGATCGCCATTTGGCTGTACTGCGTAAAAAACTGATCTACAATTGTGAGCGCATGCGAGCATTAATCGCTGAGCACTTTCCCAGTGAAGTGTGTATTGCTAAGCCACAAGGAGGCAGTGTGCTTTGGGTGCGATGTCGTTCACATGTCAATACCGATGATTTTTTTCACGAGGCGATTGCCCAAGGGGTGAGTTTTGCACCGGGTGGGATTTTTTCACCGTCGGGTAAGTACCAGCACTATATGCGCATTAGCTTTGGTGTGCAGTGGCACCAAGATATCGAGCAAGCGATTAAAATTCTGGGGCAATTAGTTGCTCAACATCAGCACCATTCAGTCAATAAACCTTACATCAAAAAATAAATTTGAGAGCACTGTGACCCAAAATCCGTTCACTATTTCGAAGAAAATCTTATTACCTTTGCTGGCGTCAATTATGGCGCTATCACCGTTGGCAATTGATTTGTATTTGCCCGCAATGCCGCAAATTGCGGATGAGTTAGCGACGACCATGCCAAGCGTACAAAATACGCTGAGTATTTATCTCGTTGGCTATGCTTGTGGTTTATTATTTTTTGGCCCCTTGGCTGATAAATATCCGCGCCGCAATCTAGTGATGATAGGCCTCATTGGCTTTATGCTGGCCACATTCGCCTTGCCGTTTGCCACTAGCATAGAAGCCTTTATGGGCATGCGATTTGTACAAGCGTTTTTGAGTAGTGCCGCGACAGTTGTCGTGCCAGGTACGATTCGCGAGATCTATCAGAAAAACACAGCCAAAGGCTTATCGTACGTTAGTATGATCATGATGCTCGCCCCGATGATCGCGCCTAGTATTGGCAGTGTGATTTTGGCGTTGCATAGCTGGCAGGCGATTTTCTATGCCCTAGCAGTTTATGCCTGCCTGATTTTACTCTTTGCTGTGAAACAATTGCCAAATCGCGCAGCGTCCTTAGCAAGTGAGCAAGGTGAACAGCAAGCGCAATCACCGAGTTTTCTCGGCCGTTATAAAATTGTCTTAGGTAATAAACCCGCGCGCTTAGAGCTGATCGCTTCTATGATGATCTCACTGGCGTTTTTCGCTTACATCACGGCGGTGCCGTTTGTTTATATGACGGTATTTCAAGTCAGTGAATTTACCTTTAGTGTGCTGTTCGCGGCAACGGTGGGCGCTTTGATGACAGCACATTTTATTAATACTCGCTTAGTGGTGCGCAAGGGGTCACGGACTATGCTTGGTTATGGCTTGTTAGTGGCAGTGATTGCTTCAAGTGCGCTCGTCATGGTGAATTACTGGCAGTTACCGATTGCCTACACCGTTTCTGCGGTATTGCCATTAATGGGTAGTATTTCCATGATCGCAGTCAATGCGGATGCCATTATTTTGCAAAAATTTGCGGAACAATCAGGCACAGCCACGGCGGTGATTGGCGTATTACGCTTTGGTATTGGCGGTTTAGCTGGGCCAATTTTAGCCTTCTTTTATGATGGCTCTGCGATGCCGTTTAGTTTGCTGATGTGGTTATCAGTGCTAGTCGTCTTGCTTGTGCAACTGCCGCGCTTTCTTGGTGAGAAAAACGTTGTGGATAAAACGCTCAGCAAGAGTAGCTGAGCCTGACTAAGCCTAAGTGACAGGCTGGGCTGAATGGCTTAACTCACATACTCAATTTAACGAATAAGGAAACAACAATGAAAAAAGTCGCAATTATTTTAAGTGGCTGTGGTGTCTTTGATGGCAGCGAGATTCACGAGGCGGTGATCACTATGTTATCGGTTGAGCAAAATGGTGCTCAGTATCAATGTTTTGCGCCTGATGTTGCGCAAATGCATGTGGTAAATCACCTGACGGGAGAAGTCGCGGAGCAAGAGTCTCGCAATGTACTCGTTGAAGCTGCGCGTATTGCCCGTGGCGAAATTAAGCCAGTGACTGAGCTTAATGCTGATGAATTTGATGCCTTGCTATTACCGGGCGGCTTTGGCGCAGCAAAGAATTTATGTGATTTTGCCGTTAACGGCGGCGAAGCATCAATGAATGCGGATGTATTAGCTGCCTGTCAAAGCTTTGCCAATGAAGGTAAGCCAGCGGGTTATATTTGTATTTCACCAGCAATGATCCCTATGGTGTATGGCCAAGGCGCAAAAGCAACAATTGGTACTGATGCCGATACTGCCGCAGGCGTGACTGCGCTGGGGGGGGAGCATATTGAATGCCCGGTGTCTGAGTTTGTTGTCGACGAAGCGCGCAAAGTGGTCAGCACGCCGGCCTATATGCTGGCAGGCAATATCTCACAAGCCGCGGAGGGCATTGGCAAACTAGTAAAACAAGTGCTAGCAATGACTTAGTACTACGGCTGGCTATCTTACGGAGAAATTTTAATCTACGTAATTTATGCGCTAAGCTATTGATTAAGTAATAGTTAGCACGCTGCTAGCTAGTATTAATCAATAGCATAAATTAATAGCAGGTAGGCAATGAAAATCGTCAATAAATGGTCAACCTTAGGTGTTTTTTTCATTGTTCTGCTGTTGCTAGTGATGTACGCCAGCGCCCCTGTCGTCGTGTACTTTGCCAATAAATCACTAGCACAGCAAAATCTCGCTGTTGATATTCAGCAACTAACCGTTAATCCTTTCATTTCGGCAATTGAAGTAGAGCAGTTCTCGCTCAATCATCGTCCGGCGAGTCAGCAAGAAAACTCGACAGCTTTAGACACAACATCAATGCTCACGCTGCAACACCTAGCAATTAAACTGGACACTTGGCAGCTAATCAAAGGCGAAATACACGTTGAGTTTGTTGATTTACATGGTATTCAAGTGTTCAGCGAGCTTGCTGACTCTCAGGTGTCTTTTTCTGGCTGGCAACCTCGCTCAGAAAATTCAACAGCTAAGCCATCAAAAGAGGGCAGGGCTCCTAGCGGCGATAATACGCAAGTGTGGTCCGTTCGCGGAGACTTGTTAACGCTTGAGAATCTTAGTTTTTCACTGAAAGCGAAGCGAGAGCATACTTGGTTAGTGCATCGCTTGGCCATCAGGGAATTGAACGCCTCTCAGCGCTCGCAAAGTCCAGTGCCGGAAATTGCTTTTAATCTCGCGTTAGAAAGTGATTTTAACCGCCAGCCATTCAATGTTGAGCTAACCTTGAGTCACCTTGAAAAAGTAACTCAAATTGACGTTCGAAAGTTCGAAGCCAAAGCTCGAATTGAAGACTTTATGCAATGGCTACCACAGGATAGTCAACTCTCAGGCATGGCTGACTTAGCTTCAACAGCGAGACTAACTAAAACGGAAAAAGCTCAAGGTGCTTATTGGCAAATTGCCGATTTAGACACGCAATTCAAGTTAAACACGCTGGCGTTAACCTTACCCGAAGGATCAGCTGATGCGCTTGATGGTTCAACGCTGAAACTCGGCGATATGGCAATAAACTTGGCTTCAGAGCAGTTCGCGATGCGCACCGCGAAGCCATTGGGTGTAGGGGAGCCATTAGGTTCAGCTGAGCAAGTGGGTGCAAGTGGCACAGGTGAACTCGCTGACAATCTGGAAGGGAGCTTGCTCGCGCAATTGTCGCTTCATCAACTGAACTGGTTGCTCGCCAATGGCGACACGTTAGCAGCCATTGAAGAGATTATCGTCAATGATCTTAATGTAAAGGTTACAGAGCAAGCGATCGATATCGCATCGTTGAGCCTAAGCAACGGCATTATTTCACAAGCACAAGCGTTGCATTCAATCGCGTTAAATGGTGAGCAACCAGACGCTTTGCTTGACATTGATATGCTTGATATTACCGCACTATCTTTTACTTCCTCTACATCGCCTATTGCTCCTGCTGCGTTAAATATTGCTGATATTGCCCTTAAACTTAAACGTGCGACAGTATATAAAAGTCAGCTCATGCCAGCCGAAAACTGGGTGCTCGCGCCGCCAGTTGTACCAGAGTCTTCGAATCAAGAATCAACTCAAGCCGTTTTGCCTGCAGTGAAAACAGAGCAAAGCCAACAAGCTTCTACAGCTAATCTCGTAGCTAAACAGGAAACTCCACTTGCTGAACCGTCAGAAACAAAAGCAACTGACGAATCAGTCACCACAGTTCACATTGATAATATTGCGATTTCAGGAGCCGCCGAGCTAAACATGTTTGACTATACGCCGAGTGAGCCCGTTACTCAGCGCTTGCTCATAGATGAGTTCAACCTGAAAAACATCAATTCACTAGCGCCAACCCAGGCTAGTCCATTTGTATTAAACGGCCAACTTGGCAAGCGAGCCAAGATTGAAGTTGCTGGTGATATCTATCCTTTTACTGAGCATCTGGATTTGAATATTAAAGGGAAGCTCTCTTCTGTTAACCTAGCAACCTATTCCCCCTATGTTGTCGACGCCATTGGTCACAGAATTAGTCAAGGTCAGCTAACGTCAGACTTTGCCCTAAAGTTGCAGGAACAGCAGATTAATGGTGAAGTGACCACCTTGCTCAAAGCAATGGCGTTAACGTCAGCCCCCAAAAAGGACTCAAAAAAAACGAGTGGCAGTCTTATTCCCATCAATGCGGCGATTGGCCAATTGGCCGACAGCCAAGGCAATATTGAGTTAACATTCCCGCTGACGGGTGATATTAATCAACCAAACTTAGGCATTGGTGGTTTAATTTCCTTAATTACGGAAAAGGCGCTCAAAGAAGGGGCGAAGAATTATATGATCCAAACCTTCTTACCTTATGCCAACATCATCACAGTGGCTATGCTGGCGAGTGATTCTCTGTTCGAAATTTCGATGGAAGATTTACCGTATCAATCTGGCCAATTAGCACTTTTGGAGCCTCAACTGGCATATGCTAAGCAACTGGCTGCGGTGATGGCGCAGCAAGAAAGTGCGCAAGTGGTGATCTGTCCCAAAGTGAATGCCTTGGATATAACAAACTCAGCGGGCACTGCAGTAGCCGAGCCAAATATTCAACTTATCGCGTTTGGGGAGGCTCGGTTAGATAAATTTACCGATCATTTAATTGAGGAGCTGGGCATTGACGCCGAACGCATTATTCATTGCCAAGCAAGGATTGAGGATGAGAGCCAAGCCAAGTCTCGGCTGACTTTTGCCATAAAATAAGCGGGTTAGTAAGGTTTTGCGCTGCGATTCAAGGCAGAGAAGAGCTTAGGCTTCGCCGTGTTGCTCTCTGATTTTTGCTTGCTGAATGCGCCACTTTTGCAGTCTCTCGTAGTAGTCATCCCACACACAGGGGCAACAAGCACCGCCGCCACAGCAATCGTCATCCGCAGGCGGATTTGGCTTTTCTCGTTGATCTTGTAAAGGTTGCACTGTGGTTATCTCAGACATTTTTAGCACTTATCTTTAGTGAGCAGGCAGTATACGAAATATTTCGAATATAAAAAACGCTAACCTAAGTTAGCGTTTTTGTTGAGCAAATAACGGATAATTAAGCGCTATTCTTGCTCAGCGAGTTTTTTCTCTAGGTAGTGAATATTCGCACCACCGTTAACAAAGCCTTCATCACTTAAAATATCTTGGTGAAGGGCGATGTTGGTTTTAATACCATCAACTACTAGCTCGTTTAACGCATTGCGCATACGAGCAATCGCCACGGCACGATTATCACCATAAGTGATCAACTTACCTACCATTGAATCATAGTGCGGTGGCACTGAGTAGTCGGCATAAATGTGAGAATCCCAGCGCACACCTAAGCCACCTGGTGGGTGGAAGCGAGTGATTTTACCCGGTGAAGGAATAAACGTGCGTGGGTCTTCGGCATTGATACGACACTCAATGGCGTGACCGGCAATTTTAATGTCTTCTTGCGTGTACGACAGCGGTTGACCCGCAGCAACACGCAGTTGCTCTTTGATCAAATCAACACCTGTGATCATCTCAGTCACAGGGTGCTCTACCTGAATACGGGTGTTCATTTCAATAAAGTAGAACTCACCGTTTTCGTATAGGAATTCGAACGTGCCCGCACCGCGGTAATCAATTTCGATACAAGCATTACAGCAACGCTCACCAATTTTGGCGCGCATTTCCGGGGTAATGCCCGGCGCTGGTGCTTCTTCCACGACTTTCTGGTGACGACGCTGCATCGAGCAATCACGCTCACCTAAGTGAATGGCATTACCTTGGCCGTCGGCGATGACTTGGATTTCAACGTGACGAGGGTTTTCTAGGAATTTTTCCATGTAAACCATATCGTTGTTGAACGCTTGGCGTGCTTCCGTTTTGGTAAGCTGAATCGCTTCTAATAGCTCTGACTCTTCGCGTACCACGCGCATACCACGACCACCGCCACCACCAGAGGCTTTGATGATCACTGGGTAGCCAATGCGCTTACCGTGAGCAAGGTTGGCTTCGTTGTCGTCAGTTAATGGGCCATCAGAGCCAGGTACACAAGGTACGCCAGCAGCTTTCATCGCGCGAATTGCAGCGACTTTATCACCCATAATGCGAATACTTTCTGCTTTTGGACCAATAAAAGTGAAGCCTGATTGCTCAACTTGCTCGGCAAAGTCGGCATTTTCAGCTAAGAAGCCATAACCTGGGTGAATTGCCACGGCATTAGTGACTTCTGCTGCGGTAATAATACTTGGAATGTCTAAGTAACTTTCTGTCGCTGGTGGCTTACCAATACAAATGGTTTCGTCGGCCAGCAGTACGTGTTTAAGATTGCGATCCGCTGTTGAGTGCACCGCTACCGTTTTAATACCGAGTTCTTTACACGCGCGCAGAATGCGCAATGCAATTTCTCCTCGGTTGGCGATAACTACTTTTTCTAACATGAAATTACCCTTAATGGTTGGGCTTATTCAATGATGAATAGCGGTTGGTCAAATTCAATAGCGTCTTCGTTTTGCGCTAAGATCTCTTTAATGACACCAGACTTGTCTGCTTCGATTTGGTTCATCATCTTCATCGCTTCAACAATACATAAAGTATCGCCAGCGTTAACGTGTTGACCTACTTCAACAAATGATGGTGCGTCAGGTGATGGTGAAGCGTAGAAAGTACCCACCATAGGTGAACGTACAATGTGGCCTGAAAGTGCCGCTGGTGCACTTGCTGCCTCTGCAGGCGCTGCGGGTGCAGCAGCAGGTGCTACTGGTGCTGGTGCCGCCATTGGCGCAGCTTGCATAACAGGTGCAGCCACCATAGTGCCGCCTTTGTTAATGCGAATAGACTCTTCGCCTTCAGAAATTTCAATTTCGTTAATACCTGATTCTTCAACGAGTTCGATCAGTTTTTTGATTTTTCTAATATCCATGTTTACACCTTGTTGTCGCGTGTGGATTCTTATTTATGCTCGGCGCTGCGCGTAACTTACGCGAGTGCTAAATTTACTAATTGCTGATGTGCACTATCGAGTGCACAAAAATAACCATGACTACCTAAACCGCAAATAACGCCAACCGCGACATCTGAAAAGTAAGAGTGATGCCTGAAAGGTTCGCGCTGATGTACGTTTGATAAATGCACTTCAATAAATGGAATGCTTACTGATAACAGTGCGTCACGCAGCGCGATACTGGTATGGGTATAGGCTGCTGGGTTGAAAATAATAAAATCAATTTTTTCAAAAGATTGATGAATTTTATCAATCAGTGCACCTTCTGAATTATGTTGAAAGTGCGTTAAGGTAATGCCTTTTTGCTCAGCCGCTTGAGTTAAATTCGTCATGATTTCGGCCAGCGTTTCGCGACCGTAAACCTCTGGTTCACGCTTGCCAAGCATGTTTAAATTGGGGCCGTTAAGTACCAGAATGTTGAATTTTGCAGTCATCTTTATCAATTTTGCGTGAAAAATGTTATTAACTATTGATGTTGTCACAAAAGATTTAAGATGAGAACCGTGTTGCGCAAAAAATCACCTTAAAATTTAATTTTCGACACATTATAGTGATTTCGACGAATTTGGCAGCAAAATACTGGTCTAATCACTGAAGTATGTAAAATGCTTTGCGAGTTTGAGTAAATTAACTACAATAACTTAATTGCTCGCATCTATTTGTTTCTGTTCAACTAATTGTGTGGCAATAAACTGTAGCCATAGCGCTGTGCTCGTTAACATAGTGAAGTACACAAGGACGTTGTTATTAACAAGCTCATTCTCCTCGTTATTTTCCTTGCTTTATGTTCAGCTCCCTCACTCGCCGCGGAGGTTTCTGCCGTTGTCCATCCATCGGCTTCGACTACTCAGCTGTCGAAACTTGAGCTGAGAAGAATATTTTCTAAACGCATTACCCGGTGGCCCAACGGGCAGCCCATTATTGTGTTTGTCTTGGCAAGTAGTGACCCGTTACACCAGCGCTTTTCAAAAGAGATCCTAAAGATATTTCCGTATCAACTCGACCGAATTTGGAACAAAATGATTTTCTCCGGCGTCGGCAGTGCCCCGATTGTCGTTAAAGATCACGCAACACTACTGGAAGAAGTCAGAAATACTCCTGGTGCAATTGGTTATGGTGAGGGAGTGGCACATCAAGGAGGAATAAATGTTATTAAAATCAGTGGCTAGTGCCAAAGCACTGATATGGTTATGTGTTGCGCTAGCGAGTACTGACGCTAATGCTGCCGAGCGAGATTGGCAAGTACATGGCTTTATCGCTCAGGGAGTCGCTAAGTCGCAAGGGAGCGATTATGTCAACGATGATGGTAATACGTCGCTAGAGCTGACAGAAATAGGGATTAACGCATCGTATCAAGTCAACGAGCAAATCAGGCTTGCCGGGCAAGCAGTTTATTTAAATGCCGGTAATCGCCTTGCTGAAGGCGCTAGAATCGATTACGCCTTGTTAGACTGGTCGGTTTTCCAAACACCGCAAAGCCAACTCAATATTTATTTGGGACGATATAAAAACCATCACTGGCTCTACTCAAGTACTCGTGATGTGCCGATGACTCGGCCTTCTATCGTGCTCCCCCAAGGCATTTACTTTGATGGTTTTCGCGATATTGCCGTGGGTGGCGATGGCCTTGCCATTGCGTACAAGCGCAACAACGAGCAGTGGGGCGAATTTGACTTTAATTTCAGTTATGGCACGTCGAGTATTTCGGATAAACAAACCGAAATTATTCTCAGTGAACTTGCGATGGGGCGCATGAGCCACGAGCGTGATCATCAAGCTAGCATCTTTTGGCAACCGCAAGCGAGTCAATGGCGGTTTGGCATTTCAGCGTTAGACAGTGAATTTGCTTATAACATGGGTAGAACAGACAATTTTCTCGATGCAACGATTGTTTTACAGCGTTATCTCGTCAATGGCCGTTATGAGGGAGAGCTTTGGGAGTTTAGCGGCGAGGCAATGCAGGAGCGCTTCTTACTTGAAGGCTTTTATACCTCAGATTTCCAACAAGACAATATCGGCCAAGGTTTTTTCCTGCAAGCGCGTTACCAGCTGACAAACAGCACTAAATTATTGGCGCGTTTTGAGCGATTTTATGCGAATAAGGACGACCGAAAAGGTAACAACTTGATGGCGACCACCCATGGGCAAGTGCCCAATTATTTTGGTTTCCAACACGATAATGTCGTGGGGATGTCTATCCAGATTGCCAACCATTTGGAGTTACAGTTGGAACATCACTGGGTTGAAGGGACCGCGCGGCTGACGCCCGTTGTTGTGCCCAATACACAGATCAACGACAACAAGTATTGGCAGTTATGGGCCGCTCAACTGATGTACTGGTTTTAACATGAATCGCACTTTTGTCAGCGTACCATTAAAGTTACTGTGCCTCATTGTTGGCACTTTGCTCTTGATGAGCGCTGGCTTTTCCAGTCTGTCGTTGTGGCGCTTAGAGCATGAGTTTACCCAATTTCAACGAGACAAATTAAATCTAGGCAGTGCCCAATTCAGTGTTGAAAAGTCGCGCCTTGATAACCAAATCCGTATTTGGGTTGAGTCATTTTCGGATATTGTCGGTGTCAATGAACAGCCGACTTTTAACCCGTTAAGCGAAGCAGTTGCCGAGCAGTTTTACGCCCTTCAGTTACACCTTAACGTGGAAAACCTCTGGTTAATTGATGAAAACTTACAAACCTTGTGGCTGTCTTCAGAAACAACCCCCAGATTGGTACGAGAGCACGCGATTGAAGTCTTAAATGTGCAAGAGCCGTTGAGTTCAATTCTCTGCGATCGCGATTGTCAGCTTTATACCAGCGTACCAGTGATTAATGAGCAGGGGAAAATTGCCGTGGTTACTATGTCAGCTTCGTTGATTGACGTGATTTTCTCGCTGCACCAGAGTTTGGACAGCAATGTTGCAGTCATTAGCGTGCCTTCGGGACAAACCTTATCATTGCAGCAAGTCTCTTTTATTTCGGCATCTAATCAGGCCTTACTGAAAAAAATATTTGCACAGCGGCCTGAGCAGCTATCGCTAGCGCAGGTCATGGACGAAGGTATTCAATTAAGCCAGGCTGACAACCATTTCTTGTTGAATTTTATGCCTTTGGCAACTACCTCGTCGCGCGAATACTTCTTGGTATTGATTGATGATGTCAGTGTGTTTAAAGAGAAAAATGAAAGTTACCGAAACTATTTTTTAGTCACTGAACTGTTTATTTTTATCACCCTTGCCATGCTAGTATTTTTCGTGACTAGCCCATTTGCCCGCCGCTTAATCAACCTTGCCAATGCGCTCCCGATGTTGGCGCGTCGAGAGTTCAATGAATTTCGCAAAGTGCCGCTTAAACGCCGCAGCTTTTTTGTTGATGAGCTCGATATTCTGGCCAACGCTGCGCAAGAGTTAAGTTTTGAATTAGAGCAGCTTAATCTGGAAATTGAACAGAAAACGAAAGAGCTAGAGAACATTGCCATGTATGATTTGCTGACGGGCCTGCCCAACCGCAACATGCTTAATTTGCAATTACACAAACTGGTCGCCAGTTTGCGCCGCCGTGATGATGGCATTGGTGTGTTATTCCTCGATTTAGACGACTTTAAAAAAGTGAACGACAGCCATGGTCATGGCGAAGGGGATCGCTTGCTGGAAGAGGCCGCGAATCGCATTCGCACCAGTATTGATACGGTTGATTTAGCGTGTCGATTTGGCGGTGATGAATTTGTGATCGTCTTACCGCAAATATCGTCGATTGACGAAGCGATAGCAACAGCACAACAAATTCTCACTCGCTTTAAGCAGCCAATCAAAGTCGGCTCAGGCGTGTTTTATGTCTCTACCAGTATTGGTATCGTCTACAGTGATAACGAAGCGCTGCGTGCCGATGACTTGGTGAGCTTTGCCGATATTGCCATGTATGAAGCGAAAAAAAGTGGCGGCTCTCGATATCACATTTATCAACCGGAAATGTTCACCCGTGTCGCACAGCGTGTCGAGCTTGAAGGTGAAGTTCGCCAAGCACTCCTCAAACAGCAGTTTAGCTTGAGCCTGCAACCTCAACTAAGCGCGAAAGATAAGAGACTCATTGGTTTTGAAGCGCTACTACGCTGGCATCATCCTGAACAAGGCATGATTCCACCCGACGAGTTTATTCCAATTCTGGAAAACTCGGAATACATGATTGAGTTAGGCTATTGGGTGATGCGTCGTTGCTTTGAGCTGATGAGTGAGTTTTTAGAACAAGGGTTAGTTGACGTGCGCATAGCGATTAACCTGTCGGCGATGCAATTCTTAGATCCTCATTTAATTGACTACTTACGCCAGTTAATGCGGCGCTTTAATTTATCAGCTAAACACTTCGAGCTGGAATTAACCGAGCAGACCTTAGTGTCTGACATCGACAAGGCAATCAAAGTGATGAATAGCCTAAAACAGATTGGTTTCAGCTTTGCCATCGACGATTTTGGTACTGGCTACTCGTCACTTGCTTACCTCAAGAAAATGCCTGTTGATGTGATAAAAATCGACAAAAGCTTTATTTTCGGTATGTTGGAAAATCACTCGGATTACCAAATCATTATGTCGACCATTGCCATGGTGAAAAATTTGGGGCTTACCGTCGTGGCAGAGGGCGTTGAGAGTGGCGCTCAGTTGCGTAGTTTAACCATGAACGACTGTGATATTATTCAGGGCTATTATTTTTCAAAACCCGTACCGGAAGCTGAACTTCAGCACTTTATTGCTGATAAAGTCGTCGATGGTTTTTGGAAAACCCAAGCCAAACAACACTAACGCTCAACCGCTACTAATCAAAAAGAAATAGACAATGACGACGTGGACTGACCTTCTTGCTGCAGAAAAACAGCAGCCTTATTTTCAAGACACTTTAGCTTACGTGCAGCAGCGCCGTGCTCAAGGGGTAACTGTTTATCCGCCCAAAGACGAAGTGTTTAATGCCTTTCGCACCCCGGCATTTGATGAGATAAAAGTGGTGATTTTGGGGCAAGACCCTTACCACGGGCCTGATCAAGCACATGGCCTATGCTTTTCAGTGAAGCCGGGTATCAAGCCGCCACCGTCTTTAGTGAATATGTACAAAGAGCTCGCCACCGATATTGATGGTTTTGAGATCCCTAGTCATGGCTATTTGCAGCCTTGGGCTGAGCAGGGGGTACTGCTGCTTAATACTGTGCTGACGGTCGAAGCTGGGCAAGCTCACTCGCACAAGCATTTAGGGTGGGAGCAGTTTACTGATCGTGTCATTCAAACGCTAAGTGACAGTGGCCAAGGCATTGTATTTTTGCTGTGGGGATCGCATGCCCAGAAGAAAGGAAAAACGATTGATGGTAACAAGCACCATGTGCTCAAAGCGCCGCACCCATCACCGTTATCGGCGCATCGAGGTTTTTTCGGTTGCCGCCATTTCTCGCAAGCTAACCAGTTGTTGGTGAGCCAAGGTAAAACGCCCATTCAGTGGCAGGTATAAATTGGCAGAAATAGCGCGGCAGGTATAGCCCGTCGCCATTGAGCCTTTTACTTTGACGCTAACAAAAAACGCCGAGTTATTGCTAACTCGGCGTTTTGTTTTAACCGTTTGAACTATTGAAATTGGTGTGACTACTCAAATGTAGCATTTACGTGGGCAGCAAATTCTGGTGCGCCCATAAAGCCAGTTACACGTTTGTTACCAACTTCATTACCTTGCTTATCAAAGAACAGAATCGAAGGTAAGCCGAAGACATCAAAGTGTTCCATCAGCTCGACCGAGCTTTGTGAACCAGTGTCGGTTAAGTCAATTTGTACCAGTAAGGTATCTGACAGTGCTTTCTGTACTTCCGGTTTCGGGAAGGTGTATTCTTCAAACTCTTTACAGGCGATACACCAGTCAGCGTATAAATCTAGCATGACTGTTTCACCGCGCTGATTCGCCTGAGCAATCGTCGTTTCTAATTCTGCAAGATTGGCTATGCGCACAAAGTGTTTAACATCAGACTCATGGCTGCTGGCAGCAACGGCCGGTTGTGGGAACACTTGTTTGTATAGCTGGTTTGCACCGACAAATAGCGCTAGGAAAATCACTAAGCTACGCGCACCATACCAGAAGTTTTTATTGGTATTTTGATTCGCTACGTAGAAGTAAGTAGCGGCACCTAGAATAAGTAACGACCATAGTGCACCAGAGATACTTACTGGTAAGAAGCGCTCTAGTAAGAAAATAGGCACAGCTAATAGCAATATACCAAAGATGTTCTTGATGATGTTCATCCAAGCACCAGCTTTCGGTAGTAATTTACCACCAGAACTACCCAGTACTAACAATGGTAAGCCCATGCCAATACTTAGCGCGTATAGCGCAGCTGCACCCAAGACAATATCGCCAGTTTGCGAGATGTAGATTAATGCGCCAGTTAATGGGGCTGTGGTACAAGGTGAAGCCACTAAACCTGAGATTGCGCCCATTGACGTTACGCCTGTGTATGAGCCACCTTCTTGCTTGTTGCTCATTTCGTTTAGCTTGTTCTGCCAGCTTGCCGGTAGTGCTAGGTTAAACATGCCAAACATCGAAAGCGCCAAGAATACGAACAGCACACTCAAGACGATTAGTACCGCAGGGTGTTGGAACATGGCTTGGAATTGGGCACCGGCAAGCGCTACCACGACACCTAAAATCGTGTAAGTAATGGCCATACCTTGCACATAGAAAAACGAGAGGCTAAAGGCGCGTTTCGTTGATAAGTTATCGCCTTGTCCAACAATAATACCCGTTAAAATTGGGTACATAGGGAAAACACAAGGAGTGAATGACAATAATAAACCACCAGTAAAGAAGGCGATTAAAGTCACTAGCAAGCTTTCATTTTGCAACAGTGATAATAATTCAAACTGCTCGCTGCTGCCTGCTACAGCCGTTTCTGTGTTAGCTTTTGGCGTTGTCTCGGCACTGTTTGGTGTCGCGTTTAACGCCGCTAATACATTGTTGGTGTCGCTCGCTTTTACCGCATTTAAATCAACCGTTTTAGTGGTTGGTGGGTAGCAAAGGCCTTTTTCCGCACAGCCTTGGTAGCGAATGGTGACACTTGAACCGTCGGCCGCTTCAATAATTGGCAGCGTAAATTCTACGTCTTTATTAAAAATTTGTTGAACGCCAAAGAATTCATCTTCATGCTCTTTACCAGCAGGTAACTCAGCTTCCGCGAGCGTTGCCCCCTCGCTGGTAAAGCGAAATTGGTGGCGGTATAGGTAGTAGCCTTCTTTAACGTTAAAGCTAACGAGTAACTTGTCTTTGTTTTGGTGAAAATCAAAAACAAAGGCTTCGTCAACTTTTAAGAATTCATTGTCGTTGCTGAATAAGCTAGACGCTGAGGTGTCAAAAATACTGTCTTGTGCATGTGTATCAATTGGCGCTAGTGAAAGCACAAACCATGTCAATAAGAGTAAAGCGAACTGTTTCATAAACTACTTTAACGAACCTGCAATCCAGTCTAAATATGCGCTATTGCCTTGCTGGATATCTAGGGCAATAACTTCCGGTACCTCGTATGGGTGAAGCGCTTCGATACGAGCCGATAACTCGTCAAAGATCTCTGCTGATGTTTTGATGAACAGCAGCACTTCATCCTCTTTTTCAATTTTGCCCTGCCATTGATACACAGAAGTGATACCAGGCATCAGGTTGACACAAGCAGCGAGTTGCTCTGTGACGAGTTGCTCTGCGATTTGCTCGGCAACCATTCGGCTTGGGCAATTACACAATACGACTTGATACATGACTTTTCAGCAATTAGCACGGGCAAAAATAGTGGGCTATTTTTACCATGTTTAGGCCAATAATGCACCGTTATAGGTCATGAATAACCTCGCAATGCAGCTAGTAAGCGTATCGTGTGGTTGAAAATGACCCGACTACCCTCATATAAGTTTCAATAAAGTTTGCAGGTGGACTTATGTTTCGCGTTTTATTCTTTTTATTTATTGTGGTTCCGATTATAGAAATTGCGGTGTTAATGCAAGTGGGCTCGCTGATTGGCGCATGGCCAACGGTGGCGATTGTGGTCATTACTGCATGGCTTGGGGCAAAGAATGTTAAAGCACAAGGAATCGCGACCATTCAAAACTTACAAACTAAAATGGCGGTGGGCGAAGAGCCATCACAAGAAATTGTTGCCGGTTTGTTATTACTGGTAGCTGGTGTGCTGTTAGTCACCCCAGGCTTTGTGACTGACGCCTTTGGGTTATCATTGCTTATTCCACAAGTACGCAGTGGGTTAGTGGCGAGTGTGCAGCAGCACTTGGCAACGCAGACTGTACAAGGCATGCATGGTATGGGTGGTGCAAGTTTTACCTATCAGCAGCGTTCTACCTATGAGCACGGCTCTAGCTATCAGCAGGGCTCTGGGCAGTCATCAGGTCAGCAACAGGGCTTTGAGCAACACACGGATCCTTTTGACAAAGCGCGAACTAAAACGGGTCATGTCGAGCAAGGTAATACCATTGAAGGCGAGTTTGAGCGCAAGGACTAAAAAATTTAATTATCAGGGTTGTATTGGCAAAATACGGCCCTATTTATACTCGTGCCACCTCAAGATGTTTGATTTCAGCGTCTTCACAGGAGTTCAATATCAAGGCGCAGCTTGCAGGAATGGTTTTCCCTTTCAATAAGTTGCAACGCAGAGATTGAACTCCTGTGAAGCGCCCTCATTTTAGATAGTAGAGAAGGGTTGGTTTAAAAACGATTTATGCTTCGTTATTAATTTTAACAAGGGAATAACCATTATTTGCAATGAATGCCTTGCCTAAATCGTTTTTAATACCAACTGAAACAAACACTTTGAAGTGGCACGAGTATATCGTTCAAAAATTTACATAAACACTATTCTCAGGAGAGAACATTCATGAGCATTCGTCCATTACACGATCGCGTAATCATCAAACGTAAAGAAGTAGAGTCAAAATCTGCTGGCGGTATCGTATTAACGGGTAGCGCTGCTGAAAAATCAACGCGCGGTGAAGTTGTTGCAGTTGGCAACGGCCGCATTCTTGAAAACGGTGAAGTACGTGCCTTAGACGTTAAAGTTGGCGACCAAGTTATCTTTAGCGAAGGTTACGGCGTAAAAACTGAAAAAATCGACGGCGAAGAAGTACTTATTCTGAGCGAGGGCGACATCTTAGCCATCGTAGAATAACGAGCAAAGTTGACGAATTATTGCCGCGCATGCTGTAGCACAACATGCAGTATTAGCGGTGAATAAACTATTGCCATATCTGCTGTAGCACAACATGCAGCAACCAAGGGCGATAAGACGATAAAAGATAGGAATAAAAATCATGGCAAAAGACGTATTATTCGGTAATGACGCTCGCGCTAAGATGCTTAACGGTGTTAACGTTTTAGCGGATGCGGTAAAAGTTACCTTAGGTCCAAAGGGCCGTAACGTAGTATTAGACAAGTCATTTGGCGGCCCATCAATCACTAAAGATGGTGTTTCTGTGGCAAAAGAGATCGAACTTGAAGACAAGTTCGAGAACATGGGCGCTCAAATGGTCAAAGAAGTAGCGTCTAAAGCAAATGACGAAGCTGGTGACGGTACAACAACTGCAACAGTACTTGCACAATCAATCGTTAACGAAGGCTTAAAGTCAATCGCTGCGGGCATGAACCCAATGGATCTAAAGCGCGGTATCGACAAAGCGGTTGCTGCAGCTGTAGAAGAGTTAAAAGCGATTTCTACACCATGTGCTGATAACAAAGCTATTGAGCAAGTAGGTACTATTTCTGCAAACGCTGACACTAGCGTTGGTGAAATCATTGCCACAGCAATGGACAAAGTAGGCACTGAAGGCGTTATCACGGTTGAAGAAGGTCAATCGTTAGAAAACGAACTAGACGTGGTTGAAGGTATGCAATTCGATCGCGGTTACCTATCGCCTTACTTCATCAACAACCAAGAAAGTGGTGCGGTTGAATTAGAAAACCCATTCATTTTATTAGTGGATAAGAAAGTATCAAACATCCGTGAATTGCTAACAACGCTAGAAGGCGTTGCCAAAGCAGGTAAGCCACTACTTATCATCGCTGAAGATGTTGAAGGTGAAGCGTTAGCAACATTAGTTGTGAACAACATGCGCGGCATCGTTAAAGTAGCAGCGGTTAAAGCACCTGGTTTTGGTGATCGCCGTAAAGCTATGCTGCAAGACATCGCAATCTTAACAGCTGGTACTGTAATTTCTGAAGAAATCGGTATGGAGCTTGAGAAAGCGACTCTAGAAGACCTAGGTCAAGCGAAGAAAGTTGTGATCTCGAAAGACAACACAACGATTATCGACGGTATCGGCGAAGAAGCTGACATCCAAGGTCGTGTTGCCCAAATTCGCGGTCAAATCGAAGAAACAACGTCTGACTACGACAAAGAAAAACTTCAAGAGCGCCTAGCAAAACTAGCTGGCGGTGTAGCAGTGATCAAAGTGGGTGCTGCAACTGAAGTTGAAATGAAAGAGAAGAAAGACCGCGTTGACGACGCACTTCACGCAACTCGCGCTGCAGTTGAAGAAGGTGTAGTTGCAGGTGGTGGTGTTGCGCTAGTACGTGTTGCTGACAAGATCAAAGATGTTAAAGGCGACAACGAAGACCAAAACCACGGTATCAATGTAGCGGTTCGCGCAATGGAATCACCATTACGTCAAATCGTTGCTAACTGTGGTGATGAAGCGTCAGTCGTACTTAACGAAGTACGCAACGGCGAAGGTAACTTCGGTTACAACGCTGGCAACGGTTCATACGGCGACATGTTAGAAATGGGTATCTTAGATCCTGCGAAAGTAACGCGCTCTGCATTACAATTCGCTGCTTCTGTTGCAGGCTTAATGCTAACGACTGAAGCTATGGTCACTGACGCGCCGCAAAAAGATGCAGCTGCTCCTGCGATGCCTGATATGGGCGGTATGGGTGGTATGGGCGGAATGCCAGGCATGATGTAATCATCAGCTGACCATTTCACTGAAACACATCCTGTTTCAGAAAGCCCGTAAAGCAATGTTTTACGGGCTTTTTTAATGCCTTAACAATTCAATTTGTTTCACTCTTGTTCATGTTGTTTCATTTTTTTGAGGGTATAAAGTGGGGTATCGTTCCTTGCTTAACTTCAAAACCTTACCTTTATTTATAGTGATACCCCAATTTATACCCCATTGAGGAGTAATGAAGTGGCACTATTAGCAAACGAACTATTAAATCTTTCCTGTCCAGAAGACAAAAAACAAGTGAAGTATTATGATTCTAAAGGGTTGTATTTACTTGTAAAAATAAATGATTCGAAACTATGGAGATTTCGTTTTAAGTATGCCGATAAGCATCAAGAAATGGCTCTTGGAAAATACCCCGCGATACCCCTAAAAAAAGCTCGTGAAATGGCAGAAAAGGCGAGATTGCTTTTAGCTCAGGGTATAAATCCTATGGATGAAAGGAGAGAAAATAAACGTGTTAAAAATACTCCAGAGCGAGCATTTAACAAAGTAGCTCTAAAATGGTGGGAACATCAAAAGGAAACGTGGAGTGAAGATCATGCCGCCAGAATAAAACGGTGGATAGATAATGAAATGAAAAGCCTCGGTAAGCTAGCAGTAGAAGAAATTGATACAGGCCATATTACTGAACTAATGCTAAAGCTCGAAGCGGCGGGAACTCCCAAAAAAGCGCCAACAATTTTGTCTATCATAAATAGAATTTTTGGCTATGCACTCGCTCATAGACTTACCAGAACGAATCCCGCTCAAGGCTTACCTCTGAGTGATATTATTAAACCGTTACCCAAGGTGCGCTCTCATTCTGCCATCGTAAAACCAACAGAACTTGGTAAGTTAATCTATGCCATAGATAACACTCAATCAGGCTCTTATTGTACCTCAGAAGCTTTAAAGCTTATTCCTCGTATATTTTTAAGGCCAAACGAAATACGTAGCTTAAAATGGGAGTATGTTGATTTTGATGAGAAACTTATTCGAATCCCTGCTGAAGAAATGAAAAGAGATAGGGAGCATCTCGTACCATTGGCTCAACAAGTCATTGCACAGTTGAGAGAAATACAAAGTATCACAGGCTACTCCGAGTATGTGTTCCCAAATCACAGAGATGGTAGCAAACCAATGAGTAAAAATGTCATGACTAACCGTTTACGCGATTTAGGGTATAGTGCAGATGTGATGACCGCACATGGATTCAGAAGTTCAGCATCAACGCTATTACATGAGCGAGGCTGGCACCACGAAGTTATAGAAACACAACTTGCTCACCTTATAGGTAGCGCAACAACAAGGGCATATAATCGCTCAATTCACTTGGCTCAACGTAGAAAAATGATGCAGGAATGGGCTGATTATTTGGATAAAATAAAAAAACAATAGATACTGGTTTAATATACAGTTTTTTATCTCCATATATAAATGCATTAGTAATATGGAGATAAGCAAAGTGTTAAATACATCAAATGAAAGCGTTGGGAAAGTACAGCTTGTTTTAAGCAACGAAAATACAAAATATGCAGGAATAATTATTATTCTTAGCTTACTGCAAGTAGTTCTAACAAGTTGGATCATGCCAATGGTAGAACCAAAAGCAAAAAGTAATTCCCCCTCAAATCTTGCCAGTTTTAATCTCATGAAAGAGCAAGCTGTAAAAGAGCTTGAGTACATTGTGGTTAATGATCTGCGAAATGGCGTAGAACTAAGAGAAGGGAGTAAAATAACGATGGATGAAGAGTTTAAAAAGAGGAAAAACAAGCTTTTCTTTCACTATCGTGCGCTCATCAGAAACTTGATGTACTGCAAGGATTTTTCAGCATCATTATTAGGAGAAGTGCCTGACCTAAACTATTTCATTTTTTATGATATGAAAGAGGAAGCCTTAAAAGATGTTCTAACAGCCCTTCAGAGTGCAGGCGAATCTTTAGCTTGGTTAGAATCTGTAGAACAGGAGTATATTAATCAAGTTCAAATGGAAAATGACCTGACTAAGTATGTGGTTGAAAACCAAATCAAAGAGCAAACAGCAGAATTGATTAAAAAGCAAATAGAGTTCTTTCAGTCATTATTTGGTGGAGAGTTTTCATTACTAAACCGAGGATCAGAGCCTAACAAAAAGTTTGTTAAGTTCATGAAAGATACTGAAGTACTGATAGGTATTCACTCATTTGCTATTGAAAAATACAACGAAAAGATGAGCTTTTTTAAATCTCTAATTGTCTTGCTTCAAATATTTCTCGCGGTAATTACTGCTGTAATGCTATTTCAAAAAGAGTGGGTTTCTATACCTAAGTTAGAAGCTTAATATCTACCTATATCGCGAGTTTAAAATAGCGACAAGGTAGTGTATCTATATGAAGAAATTAAACCATCGCAAGAATGTAAATCCCAATTTTCTTTAGACACTAATTAACAGTAAAAAATTTGAACAAGAATGTTCTTTTTTGATGAAGTAATTTTATTAATCAGATCCAAAAATTAGCAGTTGTCAATTTTTAGAGCTATCAAAGCTTGGCTCAGCAATCAGTCGCATTGGCAACTTTGAAAAAAGTCTGAAAAATTAATGTTTTGTTAACATTGCCTCAGTATGATTTTTAAACTGGTGACGTCCCAGAATTATATATTTTTTAACTTTTTTTGAATGAAAAAAGAAACATTCTTAACGTCGATTGCGATCGACGTTTACCAATCAAAAAACGATCAAGCTCCAGAACGATCGAAAGTATTTTATGATTTGTTCAATCTGGATAAACAACAAATTAAGAGCATTATTGATATGATCCGTTTTCACTGAAATCAATGAGACTCTATAAATGTGTTATAGAACTTGAAAACAATTTAGCTTATTTCTTAGCGAGCCAAAAACAAAATTACTGCACGTTAGGAAACGAATTAAAAATCACTTTAAACTTAATCATATCTACATGATCCCAATCATTTGAAACATTCAAAACTGGTTCTTTCATTATCACTTAAACAAGCGTATTGCTTTATCTCACAAGCAAAGACACACCTACATCACTTGAAGAACGGGCTGTGGAAAAAGTGAATTAATTAAGCAATTTATTTATTCAGAAATAAAATCAAAGAAAACTAAAAATGCGGTCATCTTACTTGATCCACATTGAGATATGTCGAGAGAAATAAGCAGATTCAAAGAATTTGGAAAACTCCCAACATCCCAAAGGTTGGTCTATATTGATCCGCTGCTGAGCGACACTCACTCTCCGAGCATTAACCCGTTCTACTTCACACTAAACGATGAGAGAAGCACACACTTAATGGCTCAAGAGATCATAAAAATACTCAATACACTACTAAAAGACGCCACAACCACCAGCCAAATGAACGCTATATTATACCCATGTATTAGGGTGCTACTTTCAAGAAATAATAGCTCACTGGCAGATCTCAAACGATTCATGAACGACAAGCAAAACCAAGATCTCGTACAAATAGGGCTACAGGCCAGCAACTCAATCATTCGAGACTTCTTTGAGAATAAATTTCAAGAAAAGTCACTAAATGTCAGTAAGCACGCTATTGAAATGAGATTACAATGATTACTCAATGATCCCTTATTTCAAAGGCTTTTACTGTGAAGTAGCTCACTCGATTTAGAGCAACTTATTGAACAAAGAAAGATCATTATATTTAGATTACCACTTGGGGAAGCATGAAGTGAAACCGTTCAAATTTACTGACGTTTCATAGTCGCTCTACTCAAAGTCATAGCCTTAAAACGAGCCAAGATCAGTGGTTATCAAAGAACACCAACCTATCTATTTATTGATGAATTTCATAACTTTGTGAGTCCTGACTTTGAAAAAGCGCTTACTCAACTTCGTAAATATAGGCTCTACCTAATATTGGCAAGCCAGTATATCGGGCAATGTGCTGACAGATACTTACAAAAAGCTTTGTTATCAGTTGGAGTGATCATCACTGGTAATAACGAACGAAAAAGCCGAAAAACGATAGAAGATGAAACGGGAATATCCAGCACAGACATAGAGAATTTGAGGAACTGAGAATTCTTCGTTAAGTCCTATCTCACCCCACCATTTAAAATAAAAGTACCTAGGCTGCTCCTCGGGAATTCCCACTCTATGGCTTTGCAACAATTCAAAAAGCTTTGCAAACAACAAATATCAAAATATTACCGTAAAGATGTGTTTAGCTTTGAACCGCAGAAATATCTAAGCACTATAAATTTAAAAGGTTTAACCCCTAAATATTCAAGCTAATGCAATGAAAAATTATGGAAGTAAGAATTTTAGAAGCTTTGGCCTTGTTCCAATATTTGACCTCGGTTCAACTAAAGCGACTTTTTCCTAAACTTAGTAATTCAACAATAAACAGGTATCTACGAAAGCTCAAACGAGCAAATAGGCCAACTCTGCGAGCCTTAGAATTTGGTTTTCACCCAAAGAAGTGACCACTTGCTCCAGTGTATTGCTTGACTCAACAGGGCAAAAACTGGCTTATGAAGCATCACTGATATAATGAAGACGATATAAAAATGCCTAAAAGCAGGAGTAGTTTCTTCACAATCGACTACTTCCACCGCCTAGCCACTGTTGATTTCGTGATGGCTTTTATACAAAAACTAATCTATGAAAAATATAAGCTGAAATTTGTTCATTACTATTTTGAAAAACGTTGAAGCAATAACTCGCATCAATGATTACTCTCTCAGTCAAAAGCAGCTATTAGCTTTGAAGACGTTCAGATCATTCCAGATGCACTGCTGTGCTACCAAACGCCCTCGTCTACTCAATTAGTGTTATTCGAGCAGCACATGGGAAGCGATGTAAAACGAGCTATTAAGCAAATACTTTGGCATTGCTACTTTTTATCAAAATGAACAGTAAGTAAAAAGTTTGGAGTAAAGAATAACGCGACTGTAATTTTTGTTTTTGAACTTGAATCCTGTCGTCAATATGTGATTGAAAGGTTAGAAAAACTTAGCGACTTTACTAAATTCAAACCTTACTTTCGATTTTGGCATCAAAACTCTAAGTTTATTTTGCCTTAGCGGAATCTAATTCTTGCTTTGCCAAATCAACTAAGCTCCCAGCCGAGCAACCTAATACATCAGCAATTGCAAAAATAGTCGATAGGCTTGGTTGGAACAACCCTCGCTCAAGCTTTGATATGTGAGCTCTCTCAATATTAGCGTCTAGTGCCAGTTGTTCTTGAGAAATCTTTGCTTCTTTGCGTACCTTTTTTAACACAATACCAAAAGCAACTTTTGCATCCACGACTGAAACTCACATTACGAATAATGCTTGAAATCATGAAATTTTGAGTTATATACTGCCACGTTATATATAACTCATTTTGATAGGTGATTGATATGAAGTGGTCTGCAATATTACTAACTGTTTTGTCATTTGTATGGCAAAACGCAAACGCAAACGCAAACGCAAACGCACAAGAAAACAAAACTTCAGCCTATGGCATCAATTACCAAGAGCATACATTTAACGAAATTCTTACTGAGTTTATGTATGGTATTGAACCCAAATTGCTAAAGCACTACGAACAATTGAACCTTACGAAAGAAGAAAAAATCTGGGGATTAGAAGGGATGGCTGAAGCCCTAGCAATGAACAACATATTTTCAACCATCGTAAAAGACATTGAAGCCGCAGACCCAGACGCAACAGTCGCTTTTACAAAATTGCCCAAAGAGCGATATTCAAAACTTCATTTACTTGCCAAACATTTTCGAATTAAAAAGGAATACAAAGAAAAATTTGGTGTAGAGCTTACCGAAGAAGAAGCTAAAAAAAGTCTAAAACTCTATCAAGCTTTGTTTGGAAAAGAATATGAAGCAGAGAAAGACACTATTAAACACTAACCAAGATAGTATGGAAAACACGAATGAACAGCTGTCACAAGCTGAATTGAATAGTCAAAATGTATCAGAAATGGTTCATCAACTATCAAAGCAAGTTGCTTCTCAATTATGAGAAACTAATTTACAAAGCCTATGAAAAATGGTTTTACAGCACTTTGAATTAAAAGTTACAGAGTGATTTGATATTCAGCAGGAAAAAGAAAACTTTCATTTGCGTTTAAACGGCTTGAAACGACTATCTTTACTAGAGCATGTTAGTGGCTTTTGAATTTTTACATCACAGCTCTCAAAACAAAGTATGAGCGCGGTTGACTCATTGTTCCTCACAATGAGTCAAAGTAGGGAATCAGTGTCATACCTAAGAGTAAACTGATTCCCTACTAATAAAACATCTATTAATCTTTTTAACTGAGAATTTGGCACAGACCTTAGTCACGAAATAGCTTTGAATGAGGCTGTTACGAATTCCGATGAAGCTTGTGTTGAAAGGTTAAGTTATTTGTTTTCAACACTTGATCATACAGAGCTACAAGGTACAAAAACAATAGGTTTGCTTGAACAACTCGCAGATGGAAATATTGATGCTTATACCCAAATTAAAGAGCTGTTACTGAGTGACCCAAATGAGCTAAATAAACTATTATTGGCAGCTAAACAACATGATGCAGATAACCCTGAGTCACAAATATTTCAAGAAATCTCATCGGTTTTAATTGATATAGACCCAAGCTTTGGTGAAAAGATCAGACAATTTGAAGAAAAGTACTCAATGAGCAAATCACTAGAAACCAGTTATTTGCTATCTTTGTCTGGAAGTAAAATTCAAAGAGAATGAAGCTCTTTTATCTCAGAAGGTGAAGATAACGAAACCATTGCTATTGATATGGAAAAAAAGCCACCTCTGCGAGAAATATCGCTTGATGGAGATAGTTATTTTATCGAATCAAACTTTCCATTGGCTGAGCTGCATAAACCTGAATTGGAATATCAAAATACTTATATGGAAACCATGCCAAAACTTAGATCTGTTTGATTACTTAAAACTGACACTGTGCAAGAACACATCGAAGACCTTATTGCGCACCAAAGCAATTTAGAAGCTATCAAATCAACTCTACACTCATGCTATCAAATTGATGTTTCTTATATCGAGTCTATAAATGATTTACAGCCATCAAATTTAGCAAACACCATGATCGAGTTACAACGAGTGCTTGATCTGGCAATGGAGAGATATAAAACGTGAATTGACGCAGCAATTAAAGCCAACAAAGAAATGGTTAAACTACAGGATAGGGAAAAACGCCAGATCCTGAGTTTTATAAAATCAATTGGCTTTGATCTGATAGACCAACACCTAACCGACTCTCTTATCCAAGAAATCAGAAGTAACTCTCTCATGGTTGAGTGAATTGACCTTGCTGTTGACCGCCTAGATATTGCCAATGGTATTTTCGGTGAAACACCTAGCGAGCAATGATGAACTAAATGGAAAGAAAACATCATCATGTTTTACAACAAAATGATCAGTTGAACTCCAAACGAACCTCTATCTGTAGCAGCACATATTTCCACATGAGGAAAAGTTGAAGATAGAACTCAAATGCAATATTCACTCAGAGCTTATGGGCTGGTAAATGACAGTGGAGCGTTTAATAAAGAAAAGGCTAGGAATAATTTGAAAAGCAATAAAAGTACGCTCTAAGCTACTAACTAGCTTGAATATTAATATATTACCCCAATAAAAGTAGGGATAGATTTAAAGACAAGATTTTATGGAAAAATTAAAAAATATTAATTGGGAAGATTTAGTTGACGGTAAGCACTCGTGGATTAGCGAACACCTAAAAGAACATGACCCAATTCAAGATGGGAAAGTCATTACAAGGTATTACTCTGTAGATTTTTCAGGAACTCAACAAGAAACTGTAGCTCTAGTTGATTCGATTGCGGAGTCAATATCACATTACGTCTATGATCAAAAGCAGCTTAATGAAATGAACCAAAAAGGAATTACGCCATTTAGAAAGGCCGTGTCTTTTTTTGGTGAAACGAATCCAGACATGGATGGTAAGTACGGGGAATTATTACTCTATATCCTCACAGAAGCTATTTTACAGACCCCTTTGATTTGCCATAAGTTGTCCCTCCTTACAAATACTAATGACCAAGTTAAAGGAGGAGATGGAATATTTTTTGGGGAATATGAAGATGAGTTATCAATTCTAATTGGTGAATCAAAAATTCATCAAACACACTCAAGTGCTTTAGTAGATGCTATGGGGTCACTAGATAGATTTCACGACAACTATAGCTCAGATAACTTATCCCATGAACTGTTCATAGCTCGTTCAAACATATCTGAAAACTTTGAATTTGATGAAATTGAAGCCTTGTATAAAGCTTTTACACCAGGAACAAAAGAGTATAAAAATTGTATAAAAACTCATCCGGTGTTGCTTGTTTTTGAATCAAGCAAAATTAAATCAATTGAGGAAAAAGCTAAAAATAAAGCTGAAGCCGAAGAGCTATTCGATAAATGGCTTACTAAAAGAGCAAATAAAACTAAGGAAGCAATTGAGGAGCAATTAGATAACTACCCGAATCTAAAGGCTGTGTACCTTGATGTATTTTTACTTCCTTTGAATAACGTATCTAAATTCAAAAATGCTTTATACAAAGCAATTCACGGAATAGATTATAAACCTACAAAAGCAAAATAAAACATGAGAAATAACGGATTACAGGCGGCAAAACATGAAGATTTTGCAAATGTTTTAGATAGATTGCTAGAAAACTTATTTTTAGCAGATATGGCATCGCAAGATAGTTTAAATGCCATTAATGATGAAGAGATTAGAAGGGCTACTTGGTTAGCTTCAATTGCAGCACTAGGTGCTGGTGATTATGAAAAAAACCTAGCAAACTCATACGGGGCTCTTTTACACCTTAGTGATCCTGAAAATGAAGTATATAAAAGAGCTTGTTATGTTTTACAGTCAAGAACAGGAAATTTAATAACCAGCCAACATATCCCTAAGTTATTTAATGGTGAGAAGCATGTTGGAGATTATGGAACAGTTTTAAATTACGAGTTAACTGCAAATAGAGCTTTACTAGAACATTCATTTTCAGATGAATCGAAAATATATTTCACTAGTTTTCAAAAACTACTGTGGGAATCCTTAGTTGATGGAAAAAATATAGCAATTTCAGCACCTACTTCAGCTGGTAAATCTCACATAATTAAGAAATATATTTATGAATTAATCAGTAAAAAATCATGCAATATTATTTTTATTGTTCCAACAAAAGCTCTTATTAATCAGGTGAGTAGCAACTTAAAGTCAGAACTCAAAGATAAAGCTCACGTTCTTACAACCTATATCCCGATTGAATTATCAGAAGGTGTTTCATCTGTATATGTTTTAACACCAGAAAGATGTTTAAAACTATTACAAGATAAAGAACTAATACAACCTGATTTAGTATTTATTGATGAAGTGCATAATATAGAGAGTGGCGCTAGAGGAACAAAATTTGAAAATATAATTTACTCTTTGATTTCTAGGTTTAAGAGTACTCAGTTTGTTATGGCTGGACCATTTATTAATGAACTGTCGAATAGTCTAAAAGCAATATGTGATATTTCACTAATAGACCATCAAACATTATCTACTCCTGTTTTTCAGTTAAAAACAGCCCTCACATTTTTCCCAAAAAGTAGAGAAGTAACTTATAAAATCATCAGTCCGACCGAAAATTTAATTGAAGGAAAAATCAAACTAAAAAAGTCACTTTTTTCAAAAATAAAAACGAATAAAGGTGACGCGCTAGAGTTTATTGCTGGTTTGTTCCATCATAATGACCTTAATATTTATTACTCTCCTAACAAAAGCAGTGCAGAAAAATGGGCAAGTAAAATTGCACCAACAATAGCATCAAACAATCCTGACATTATTGATGCCGCAGATGAGCGAATAAAAGAACTAATATCATTCCTAGAAGATGAGGTTCACCCTAGTTATTCATTGATAAGAACTCTCAGGCTAGGTGTAGCATTTCATCACGCAGGTTTGCCTGATATTGCGAGACAAGAAGTTGAAGAACTATACTCTAGCTCTGCGATTAAAAACATAGTATGTACGTCTACATTACTCCAAGGTGTAAATCTGCCAGCTGATAGGTTAATAGTTATTTCTCCCAAGGTGAGTAGACAGGAAATGAAAGACTTTGATTTCCTCAATTTAATAGGCCGCGCAGGAAGAGCTAATACTAAGCTTTTTGGAGAAATTTATTGTATCGATGTTGAAAATGAAGAGTGGGCTGAAGATAGACTCACAAACAAGGTAGCGAAAACAGTAAAGGCATCGTCTTCAATTTTTTTGAAAGAATACGAAGTGGTACTAGACAAAATAGCTGATCTTTCTCGCACTGAGTTAAAAGAAATCACTGAAGATAAAGACGCTCATGAAAATATTTCTTATATGAGGTCTCTTTTCCATACTGATAATGCCCATTTTAATAAACTATTATCTAGTTCAGGTATATCTGAAGAAGCATCAACGAAATTTGTCTCAAAGCTAGAGGATATATATTCAGGTATACGCATTCCTTCAGAGTTAATATCAAAGAACCCTTTTATTGATCCACTACTTCAAAATAAGCTGTTTACCGATATTGAGAAAAATGGACTTAATATGTGGTTGTTTTCAAGGCTTCCTATACATAAGGGTGGGGAAAATGATGAAAATGCAGCATTTGAAGAGCAAAGCTATTACAGGCAGTTTGAATCAATCTTTATCCGATTAAACGATATTTTCGAAATTGAAGATGAGATAAATTATCAGTCATTTAACGATTACGTTGGTATAAGAAAGCTTGTACTTGATTGCCATCGTTGGATGCAAGGTAAGAAGCATCGCTTTTTTATCGATAAAGTTATAGGTGAAAGCTCTCGCGATGAAAAGCAAGTTGATAAAGCAGCGCGGAATATTACTAACCATATAAGTAGAAATATCACCTTTATAGCGGTTAAATATTTAATGGTTTGGTCTGATATTGTCTCGCACTTCCTTACTGAAGAACAACGTGAGGAGAATAGTTACATACTGAATTTGCCATCTATGCTTGAAATGGGAAGTTATGATCCTAAAATATTGGAACTTATGAGTTATGGTATAAACCGCTCAGTAGCTTTTGCTATTTCAAAAGATATTAAAAAACTAGATATGTCAGTAGAAGATGCCTTGAGTAAAATTGATAAGACTTCTTTACCCAATATTTTTGGACGATACTTAAAAAAAGCTGGATATTAAACGAATCACAGTCTCAAGGTAGCCAGTTATTTTATTTTTAACATTAAGAGTCGGTTTAGGCTTTGAGCCAAGCCGATTTATCTTTGTACCTTAAAATAAACCGAAAAAGTTAGGAACTTTGCTTTTTATAGCTGAGTGTCCCTATATTCATAATATAACCCCAATACACATGCAAAATACAGTAGCTAAATTACAAAGCCACTTTTGTCCCTACGGCTATCTAGATATAAAAGCCATTTGTGAAATGTGAGACGACGTTAATTTAAGAGAAAACGAACTATTTGAAATTATCGATCAAGCGAGAACTGATTGCTGATATAAAAACTGGGAAGATCTCGATCCTGTTTACTTTGTCCTCAATCATATTGTGCAAAACGCTCGAAGCAAAATAGAAGAAATTACAGGTTTTGATTTTCAAAACGATACAAATTTTCCCATCGAAGTTTATGGCAACTATATGTGTTCTAGTATCGAGTATTCAAATGAAGCAGTTGATGAACTGGTAAGCAATACCACTTGAGAAATAGAGCAAATTCTTGATGATCAATGTTGCCAGTACCTTTTTAAAAGCCTAGAACTGGCAACGTAATAACACCGATCTTCTAAAAGAGATTTTTAAGGTGCAATTTGCTTCACTTCTTTTTTCTTTTCTTTCTTAAATTTATCATTGAGTACTTTTTGACTGTTTTTCAGCTCAGCAAGGATTTCTTTCTTGCGAAATACGCTGAGTACTTCCTTAAATATTTCAAAGGCTTTTAGTAAATCATCTTCATTAACACCATCAGCATGAGTACCTTCATTACCGACCAATCGCAACGTATGAAGTAACTCAGACTCAAGAGGGTATGATTTAGCTAATGCTTGAATGTTATTGTTCAGATTGTCTGTTTCAGCACCTAATTCTTTGCAAAATTGCTCGATAGCACGGCGTAATTTACTCGCGGAAGAGTTCGTATCAATATGAAAATGGTGAAATGCGCCAAGTAGCTCTAGCTGAACTTTCACTGGCACCTGCTTATCAATTTCAAAAAATGGAATGGGAGTAGAAAAGTGCTCTACTTTAAACAGTGTCGGTGATGGTGCTCTGTTAGAATTATCGCTCAAATCAACTTGGGCTAAACCATTAATTGAGACACTATCTCCGCATGAATTACATGACATGAAAGCTATAAATTTATGAAAGTAGTATTCAGGTCTATATGCTTCTAGAGCAATTTGACCAATACCTAACAGTATTCCCATTAAGGGACTATGCTCAATAACCTTATTAAGTCGCTGTTCACTTTTCTCTAGCTCAGATTCTTTTTTCTGGATGACCGCTTGATAATGTCTGGAAGTCGCAGAACGTTCATAGTTCTGAGAAATTTTTCGTGTCTGAACACTTTGCTGGTCTATGGTTAATTCAACTTGATTACAGTACGGACAAGGTAGTTTAGGGTACTTATTGTAGTGCTACAAAGTTGATAATGCCTTTCCATAGTTGCGTATTCAATGCCTATCCCTCATACAAAAATTAGGCGTAAAGCCTAACATTTTTTGTACCGTATAGAACTTAAAAATAGCGAAACTCTCTAGCTTCCACTACGCTTGGATAATAAGTAAGCAAGATTGCAAAGTCGTTACGACACTTTGCTATCTTGCTTAGGGAGAAATCCCTAAGAACCCTTGAAGCCAAGCAAGTGAATAGGTGGAGTCATGGACGAAAAACGTCGAGATTATTTAAACAAATACAAAAGCCAGCACAGGCGGATTAATCTTACCGTTTCTAATTCTGACTATCAGAAAATCGAATATTTAGCCGATAGGCTTTCACTCAAGCCAACCTCATTTGTATACAACGCTCTGCAAGAAAAGCTAGAGCAAAGTCCGTACCTGCCAGATGATATAAAACAAGAACTCAGCGAGGTTAAGTTTTTAATTCGCAATATAGCGAACAATATAAATCAAGTGGTACATCGCTCACATACGTTAAAAGTTATGGTACATGAAAATGACTTACTTATGGAGCTAAAAAGACTCGAAGAGACAGTCGTTAATTATGTTCATGGCAAGGTGGATCATGATCATTAAATCAATGAGCAGAAAAACTAAAAGCTTCTCTCAACTTTATCATTATATGAAAAGTGGCTCGTCACTGAGTAGTGAATATGACGTTTTTCGTCACAACCTATACGCCACACAAGATAAAGATATTGTCAGAGAATTTTTAAATAATGCTAGGTTTGTAAAATCTCGAAAAAACGGCAATTACTTATTTCATGAAGTTATCTCGATTACCAAATCTTCAAAACTGACCTTAGCGGAAGAAAAACAACGTTTGCTCGATATTATTCAAGTTTATGTGCAAAAACGTTGTGACCGAAACCTTGTTGCCGGTTACTTACATGATGAAAAAGATAACAACGTCCATTACCACCTAATGATCAGTAGTAATGAAGTTGACTCACCAGTAAATCAACGTCTTACAAAGTTCGAATTTGATAAAGCAAAGAGAGAAACAGAAAAGTACGTCATTGCTACCTATCCAGAGCTTGAACAGGATATTTTAATTAGTGCTACATCAAAGCAGCGAAAAACTCACCAATCAAATAAGGCTAGCGAGGTAAAGCGCAGAGGTGGTCGTTTGGAGAAAAGAGAAAACGTTTACAAGACGCTCAACAGTATTTTTGCGCAATCAAAAAGTATGCAAAACTTTTTCGCTCGTTTAGCTCAAAATAATATTCAGATGTATAACCGTGGTAAAGCCATTGGCTTTATAACATTAGAAGATGGCAAAAAATATCGTTTAAAAACCCTAAAACTCGAAGCTGAGTTTAAAGAATTTGAGACGAGAATCAGTGAGCCAGAGCATTCTCAAAAAGAAGAGGATAAGAAACGAGGTCAAGCTGCTGAAAAGAATAAACAGACCCAAAGCTCTCATACAACAAGCCAAACATCCTCTCAACGTTCTGTAACCGAGCTAGAACGAAGAAAGGCTCAAGCTGAAAATATTCGTAAGCAATCTCATAACAAAGATCGTGATCGTGGTAAGGAGCATTAAACTTGTCAAAAATACTCAAAGACACGTTTTCAAGTATATTTAAAATTGGCAGTTACTTCGCCAAGAAGAAATTACTTTCTCGTGAAAGTGGTGCAAGGCTTGCCAACAATAAAGAGCTGTCGAGTATTTTTTCACGCTCAAATAAAGGGCTATTGATTAATGGTAATGATCAGAGAATTTCACTCACTGATTCGTATGAACACTTAGCTGTTATTGCTAAGCCTGGTTCAGGAAAAACCACTGCCTTTATTGTGCCAAATGTCTTAGAGCTGGGCAGTAAAGATTGTTCTATGATAATAAATGATCCCAGTGGAGAGATATTTCAACTCACCAGCGGTTACCTAGAAAAACAAGGATATCGAGTTCAGATTCTTAATCCTGAGAGTTTAGAACAATCAGCCAGATTTAATCCATTTGCTGGACTCACAGCCCAAGATACTATGGAAATAGAGCAAATTTGTACCTCTATTATCATGACGAAATATGGCGCAGATAAAGAGCCAATATGGAACGAAGGAGCTATAAGCATACTAGAGGTGCTAGCCAAATGTTTATCTTATTCTCAAACTCAAGAGCTGAACCTTGTTGAGTTGAACTCACTCATTACGCTTTTCGGTAGTGATGGTCGAGCAATCGAAGATTGGGTTGCTGAAAACTCAATTAACCCACAAGACTACAACGATAGAACACTGTGGCAATCTTGGTTAGGGATCATATCGAGTAACGAGAAAATGCTCAGCAGTTATGTCACTATCTGCAAAACGGCACTCAAACAATTATCAAACCCAAATATTCAAAAGCTTCTTTGCTCAGACACACTCAATCTGCAAGAGATACGAAAGCAAAAAACAGTTATTTACTTAAACTTCTCAGAAGCAAAACAAGGCTATTACCAGTTTATTATTGATCTGTTTTACATAAGGTTGATATCTACACTCATGCAGAAAAAACCAACTGCAAATGAGTTAGATATATTTGGCTTACTCGATGAATTTGGTAATAGCTACATTCACGAATTTAATATTTCAATCAATAACCTGAGAAAGTATAGAGTTTCTTTATCACTGATATTTCAAGGCATTTCTCAGCTGAGTCAAAAGTACGGTGAACAAACAGCCAAAGCAATCAAATCAGGGATAGGCAGTTATTTAATTTATCGTGGTGGTGACTTAGATACTAATAGTGAGTTTTCTCAGATACTAGGGAATAAGTTTATCCATCAAAAAGAAAGCTTCGGCAATATTGTTGAAAGTAGGCAAGAACAACAACTTCTTGCTCCAGACCAAATACGAATGTTGCAAGACAATGAAGCCATCTATATTTCTAAAAATTACCCTGCGGCTATCTTGAACTGCACTAAGTATTTTGAGCATGGAAGATATAGGCGCTTAACAAAGAACAAACCTGCTTGCTCAACGACTAATAAATTTACCTTAAATTTTGACAGTAAATTGAGGATATAAGTATGAACTCGGCAATCCTTATTTTCCTTTCAATTACTTGGTTTGTCGGCCTGTTTATTGGTTGGTTTTTCAGAAATGGAACATCAATATTGGGAGTAATCGTGTTGATTGTGATGTCACCTGTATTTGTATTTATTTCAGATGTTGATTGGTGGCCGTTAACGCTCGCTTTTGTTTTGGGGCTGCTTACTCATACATGGAAGCCGATATATAGGAAGATACAACAACTATGACGGAACTACTCTTTGGCGCAGCTGGATTTATGACTATGGGGTATCTCATAGGGAAGCTGTTTATACGCCTTAACCCTTTTTTGATATTACTTGGTGCTTTTGTGCTATTTTTTGCTGTCGCACCAGTTATGTTGCAATTAGATAATAGAAACTTTGCTACTGTTTTTTTCATTCTAGGTGCAATTCTTAATTTTAAACGGCCTATTTCCAGCGTTATGGACTATATCTCTGGGGTCTTTGGTACGCTCAAACTAAGAAAGTTAAACGAAAGCTATATCAATGACCTTCACACGCAAAAAGCCCAAGTCGAGCAAGAACTTCACGAACAAAAGCGACAGTTTGAAGAAGATATACGCCGCCAAAAGGCGCAAGCTGAGGAACAGCTCAGACGACAAGAAGAAGACCTGAAACGAAAACAAAAGCAATTTGACCGTAAACAACGACAAAAGAACCAAGGATCAAGCTATCAACAATCCCAAAGAGCAGATTCACCATCAGAAAAAGATAAATGGCATCTAAACCCGTTAGTATTTGAAGAAGCCTGTGAAATACTCGGATTGAGTGCTGGAAAAACACTGCTTGAGTACAAGCGAGCGTATAAGGCGTTGGTATCAAAGTATCACGCAGACAAGCTTTCAGGCTTGAGTGAGGCTTTGAAAAAGCAAGAAGAAGAGAAGATTAAAACTTTAAATCTAGCTATTACTACGATTAAGAAAAAGTTGAGATGATCATCTATTTAAAATCACTCAAGGAGATCTATTTTAAGCGATTTTCTTGACTTATATTTTTTCAGAATACAATTAATATGTGCCCCGTAAATCAAAAAATTACACTACCTAAAGAGTTTGAATTTATTAATGAAATTCAAAAGAAGCACCGCAAGGTAAAAAAATATGACATATTAAAAAGAGCTTTGATATGGAATTCAATTCTTGAGGGCTTACATGACTCAAACTCAGTTTAAGCATGTAATGACCGTATAGATAGCTTATTCAATAACAAGTAATTATGAAGGGAATAATATATTACAGGAAATCAACTGATAGGGATGATAAACAAGCTAATACGCTAACGCATCAGCTTAGTAATTGCCGTCAAACAGCAATTGAACAATGAATACAAGTTGTTGAAGAAATCTCAGAAAGTAAAAGTGCAAAACAAGAATACGCACGCCCCTGATTTAATCGTTTAATTGATATTTGTAAGCGTAGGAATATCGACTACATCATTATTGATGAGCCTAAAAGATTATCGAGAAATAACATTGATACGTCTAGAGTCATTGACTTGCTGGATAAACAAAATATTCAGTGAATACTTGGTACATCACGCCAATATCTATCATGAAATTCGAGAGATAAGTTTTTATTGCAACTTGATTTATCCTTATCAAAGATGGATAACGAAGACAGAAGTCATGACGTAAAAAATAAAATGCTGTCATGCACCCAAAATACGTGAAGGTTTCTCAGCAAAGCTCCTTTTGGTTATAAAAATATTACTGTGAGAAAATGAAATAAAGCCATTAGAGTTGATAAATATTCTGCAACTATAGTCAAAGAGATCTTTGAGTTAAGGTGTGACTGAAAATCCTTCCGAAACATTTGAAAAACTATTGCTAACAAATATGGCAACAACATAGATACAAGCTTAGAGCCAAGTGCCATTCATCGCATAATAACTAAAACATTTTACTATTGAGCCTTTAAATGGTCATGAAAATACATCATTTGAAATCATAGGCCGATCATCACAAAAGAAGTTTTTGAACGCGCTAATGCGATTTGAAAATGAACATATGAACTAACATCCGCTCCTAATCCCAAACCTAAAAGTGATGCGACCCCTTACCACTTAAAGTGATTTGTAAAAGATATCTCAGGTAAAAAGCTCACGGCTTATACTAAAAAATGACATATCTACTATATGAATCACTCGAAAAGTAAGGAAAAGGTAAACATCAATCAGCAAATTATCTTTAATGAATTTGGGTGATATTTAAGATGTTTTGATAACAAATTAAGCCCTTTTAAATCGCTGGATGAAAAAATAATCACAAAGCTAATAGAAAGGCAGCATAAGCATGTGAATTTATCTATTGAGCAACTTGAGCATAGAATAAATATGCTCAAATCAAGACAAGAGAGATTACTAGATTTAAAAATTGATGCATCAATCAATAATGATGTCTTCTTATTTAAAAACAACCAAATTGACGCAGACATATTTGAATTATCAGAGCAAAAAAAGAAACTGAGCAGTAAAAATGTCACGGAAATCACCCAACGAGTAATTGAACTGTCTAGTGGGCTATATGATGCCTATTGTAAGGCTTCAGATAGAGTAAAGGCGATGGTGATCAAGTCTTGTGGGATTGAACTTTTTATAAACCACAAAAAAGAGCTCAAAATAGAGGATTCTCCGCTATTTAAAAGCTCTAAAATGCTTGTGTTCTTATTTGGTACACCTGAAAAGTTCGACTATTGAACTTTTTATGAATCCATAGCCAAAATAGACCTCAAAAAACTCACAGATTTGCACCACGAAATTAACCATTTAGAAGCGTCTGAGCTATCAGATTGAACATAATTCCAAGTAAAAATTAATGCTAAATAAAAGATAACCAAGTTTTGGTTTGAAATATAAATATGCTCTGCTTGATCTTTGCACTTTATAGGTATAATACAATTAGTTAGAAATAATATCTTAGAACTTCATTCAGTAAATAGCGTTTATGAGTAGTACAAATAATTCAGTACCTGAAAAAACAGAAGCTTTATACCAAGGCTTTATCAACATGCTTGTTGAAGGCAAGGTTAGTGATGTCTCAGACCTTATTACTCAAATATTAAATAAGCGAAACAATATGGACTTATCAGAAAAAATTTCACAAGTAGATACACTGAAAAAATGGCTTGATAGTTTTAGACCTCTTTCTTATGAAATCGTTGAAGAACTGAAGAAACAATACGATGTGAAATTTACATACAATTCTAATGCTATTGAAGGTAATACGCTTACTCAAAGCGAAACAGAGTTGGTGATCGAAAAGGGAATTACTGTTGGAGGAAAACAGCTTTCAGAACATTTAGAAGCAATAGGACACAAAGAAGCTATTGACTATATTGAAAGCCTCTCTAGAAAAGAACAACCAATTACACTTCGTGAAATTAAAGATATTCATAATGTCATTATGAGGGGGATTAGCATTGAGGAAGCAGGAAGGTATAGACAACTCGATGTAAGAGCTGCTGGTACTGGTCATACGTATCCAGCTCACTTTCTCGTATCAGGATTGATGGATGAATTTGTTGATTGGATGAATTCACAGGAAGCTAAATCATTACACCCTCTAAAACTAGCTACTGAAGTGCATTATCGTTTCGTTTCTATTCACCCTTTCAAAGATGGTAATGGCCGGACAGCTCGATTACTTATGAACCTCTCACTTTTACGCTCAGGCTACCCTATAGTGATTATTGATAATCAAAAACGCAGTGAATATATCAACTCACTTGTTTTCGCTCAGGATAATCATGATAACACTGATGAGCTATTTGGAATGATCCTTGATGGCTCAGAAGAATCTCTTATTGATTACTTAAAAATTTCCTCTACGGCAGCAGCTAGCCAAGGGAAAGGGGAATTATTTTATGAAGAAGTTCAAAATTATTTAGACAAATTAACTGTTAGTGAAAAATAGAACTATGTGACTCATCCGTTGCATAGTTCTTGTTAAATGACTCTGTAACTAAATCTGTGTAACTGCCTATTATTAATACCCATATAGGGTTTAGGATAGGTAGTTATGAACAAGAAAGAACTTGAAGTCTTTGCCAAGCAAGCGGCTAAATCCATCAAAACGGAAGCAGATTTAACGAACTTTCGTAAAATGCTTACCAAGGTAACGGTTGAAGCTGCGCTTAATGCGGAGCTGGATGAACACCTTGGTTATGTTCGTCATGAGCAATCCATCAACGATAATTCACGCAATGGCTATTCGCCCAAAACTATACGAACAGAAGATGGCGAGATTGATTTAGATACACCTCGTGATAGAGATTCTAGTTTTGAGCCTCAACTGGTTAAAAAGAATCAAACCCGCTTTACGTCAATGGATGACAAGATTTTATATCTGTATTCCAAAGGCATGACGACTCGTGAAATCGTGTCCACATTCAAGGAAATGTACGATGCAGATGTTTCACCAACACTGATTTCTCGTGTGACTGATGCGGTTATCGCTCAAGTCGTCGAGTGGCAAGCCAGGCCGCTTGATGCTGTTTACCCAATCGTCTATCTCGACTGCTTGGTTGTAAAAATACGCCAAGATAAGCAAGTCATCAACAAAGCCATTTACTTAGCCTTAGGCGTGAATATCGAAGGCCATAAAGAACTTCTAGGTATGTGGATATCAGAAAACGAAGGCGCGAAGTTCTGGCTTAACGTATTAACGGAGCTTCAAAACCGTGGCGTCAAAGATATCCTTATCGCCTGTGTCGATGGCCTTAAAGGTTTCCCTGATGCAATTAATACCGTTTATCCTGACACACAAATTCAGCTTTGTATTGTTCATATGGTGCGTAATTCATTGAAGTTTGTGCCGTGGAAAGACTACAAAGCCATCACGGCTGATTTAAAGCGCATATACCAATCGGTAACTGAAGATGAAGCCTTAATGGCCTTAGAGCAGTTTGAGCAACGCTGGGACAGTAAATATCCCAATATCTCTCGCTCATGGCGAAATAACTGGCAAAACGTTAGTACCATCTTCAATTACCCTGAAGATATCAGAAAAGCTATTTACACCACCAACGCTATTGAATCGCTGAACTCAGTTATACGTAAAGCCATTAAGAAACGTAAGCTGTTCCCACATGACGATTCGGCGAAAAAGGTGGTTTACTTAGCTATTGAGCAGGCATCTAAAAAATGGACGATGCCGATAAGAAATTGGAAATCGGCCTTAAATCGATTTATGATCGAATTCGAAGACCGATTAAAAGATGTTATTTAAAACTGGCAGTTACACAAAATGTGTTACAGGGTCTGTTAAATTTAAGAAGTTGAAGGCATTCAATTTGATTCGGTAATAATCTTATTAATTTTTTCTTGTACCCGTCTTAAATTCGCATCACCAAATGCAAAAGGTCCAACACTGGTTACACCATTGTCATTGTGTGCGGTAAGCCAATAGCCCTTGCCATGACCTGTTGTTCCAATTTTTAACATCATTACCCCTATCCACTCTTCACCATTTGAATCAGCAACAATTTTGTAGTGCATAGCAGCAAAACCATTTAGGTATTTACCAGTCGCTTTAAAAATACCTATGTAATCTGCATTTTCTCCGTCAATACTATTAGTGTAAATATTGGTGAGCATTTCAATGTTGTCGCCATTAATAGTAACTTCGACATTTTCAAATTTGTACGCATACAGCTGTGTATGAAAATCACTAAGCCCTTCAACACTTGAAATATCATAATCAGTGCCAAAGCCAGAAAATTTACCTTTGTGATGCAGAAAGTAGGTTTCCGAGTTTTTAATATAAACGATAGAGAACACTGTTATAAGCACCAGTATAGCGAGTAACCAAACATACTGGTTTTTGCTTTTTTGGCTGTTAGAGCTGTGTAATCGGAGAGACGTATCATCCGTTTGCTCTGGAGAGGATATATCTTCTTGAAGCTCAATTTGTTCAAACTGTTTAGGCTTGTTTTCAGCTACCTCAATATCAACGTTAGAAGTATCTAGCTGAGTGGTTATAGGGTGCCAACTGTGGATCGTTTCAATTGAAACATCTAAAAAATCGGCTAATCGCTCTACGTGAAGATCGGAAAGCGGTTTTGATAAAACTCTATAATAGGATGAACTAGAAATACAGAGCAGGTCATAAACAAAAGGCATCTTCACACCTTTTTTTCTGCACATGTCAGCTATTTTATTTTTTAGAATTGACTGCCCTTGTTTTGCATTCATCAAGACGACCTTATCTTTACCACAACATTAACGATCCTAAGCTTGTAAATCGTAACAAAGTAAGGGAACAACAAAAAGGCAATGTGATTGATTTTCAGCACGAATTTGCTCATATATTCTTCATTGAGTGTTGAAGAGTAACTTATTAGCCTCACTATTTTCCCAATATTTTCTCATTTTCCCAAACTTTTCCCAAAACACCTAAATTATTGAATTTCATTTACTTTTATCTTGATAAACTTGCTTTTCAAAGTTACAAATAATGTTCGTTTTATATAAGTTTTCATTTTTAGGATGTTACTTCTGTGAAGGCACTGGCGAATATTGTACTCAATTCATTACTGATAATTTCCACTCTAACTTTCTCTAGTAACTCGCTAGCTGAATTGAATATTTCAGATGCTAATCCGTCATTGAGCCTGAGAGGCTGTAATGATAGTAATGTCCAAAGAATGATTTCCGATGGCATTCTTGTTAGCGGAACTATGAGCGTATCTGAAACTACAGAGAATACAGCGCTATTTAAATGGAACTACCCAGCAGATAATGATCATCAAAATTTAAAAGCGCAGTTAGGCATTTATGATTCGAACGACAATGTTATTGCTCGAACACAAATATCAAATTTACATAGCATTTCAGCAGGCTTTATATCTCAGCATAAAGAAAACATAAGCAACGGTAATTATTACGCTCAAGTTGCAATTATGCTAAGGGGGGATAGTTCAAAGCTTTGCGCCCTAAAAAGTAATACGGTCAATATATCTCAAATCATAGTACAACCTAATGAATCACCAGAGCATATAAGGTCGAGTGTTTCTTCAAACGAAATCAATGTGAATGAAAATGTAACTTTTACAAGTGTTTGGAAAGACCAAGACTCAACAGCCATTGTCAACGTAAAGGCTCGCTACCGTAAAACAGGCACAACACCATGGACTGAAGTAGTACTTGATGACATTAGCGGCAATGTAAAAACAGGCTATACCTTCAATAAATCCATCACCATGACAGCGATTGGTCAGTACGAAGTTGAGTTCCAAGCATCTGATAATGATGGCAATACTGCAAACTATCAAGGTCGCAAAATCTTTACGGTAGTTGAAGAGAGTAATAGTGCGCCAACATTAAATTCAAGTAGTGCCTCTCCAACTTCAGTCACGGTAGATAATGATGTTGTGTTAACAAGCGTTTGGAAAGATTCAGATTCCACTAGCATTATCGATGTTAAAGCGAGATATCGTAAAACGGGCACATCATCATGGGCTGAAGTCGTGTTGAATGCCATTAGTGGCGAGGTTGCTACGGGTTATACCTTCAACAAAGCTGTCACTATGACTGCCATTGGTCAGTATGAAGTTGAGTTCCAAGCGTCTGATAATGATAGTAATACCACGAGCTATCAAGGGCGCAAAATCTTTACGGTAGTTGAAGAGAGTAATAGTGCGCCAACATTAAATTCAAGTAGTGTTACTCCAGCTGAGGTTACGCTAAATGATATAGTTACTTTGGCCAGCGTTTGGCAAGACCAAGATTCAACAGCCATTATCAACGTAAAGGCTCGCTACCGAAAAATAGGCACAACATCATGGACTGAACTCGTATTAGATGCCATAAGTGGTTCGGTTGCTACGGGCTATACCTTCAATAAAGCTGTCACCATGACAGCCATCGGTCAGTACGAAGTTGAGTTTCAAGCATCTGATAATGATGGTAATACAGCGAGCTACCAAGGGAGAAAAGAGTTTCTGGTTCGAGAAAGTGCTAGTAACGTTTCTATCTTGAAAGTCAACCTGTCAGGTCAAGGTAAGATACACAGTTCACTAAATAAAGATATCGACTGTGGCTCCAAATGCAGCTATCAATATGAAAACAATAGTCAAGTCACTCTAGTGGCTGTAGCTGAAGAGGGCTGGAAGTTTAGTTCGTGGAGTTATCAGCCTACTCAAACTAATCAATGTACGACGGCAACTTGTAGTTTAGTCATTAAAGAAGATTTAACGCTTACTGCGGTATTTATAGAACAAGAAACACCAACGACAGATCCTCGCCTTATTGACTTTAGCCCCAAACGAGCTGTAAAAGGCAGTAGTACTACCTTTACTTTGGTTGGTGAAAACTTACCAGAGCAAATTATTGCAAACATTCAGGGGACGTTAGGGCATTGTACTGATATTAGCAGTAATGGAAGCACTGTAACTTTAACTTGTACCCCAGATGAACAGGGCGCTAAACGTTTTTATATAAAAGATGCAAGCGATAAAAACCAGCCTATTGCAGGCTCGGAGCATTGGTATGTAGAAGTTACGCCAGCAGTCCAAGGTAATGCGCCTTCTGTATGGATTGATAACTTACCCGATTATGTAACTTTAGATGAGCAATTTACTTTAATTGTCAAAAGTGAAGATGTTGACGGAGATCTGGTAAGCATTCAAGCTGACTGGGAAGGTGATAATAATCTTGATCGCAAAGTTAATGTAAGTAACCCATACGGACAAGATATCGTATTCTCTTATACTCGTAGTAATAACGATTTAAGTGATTTAACACTGAAGTTCATCGCAACAGATGAGAGCGGTAATGAAAGTACTTTTAAATACAACATTCCAGTTGTGCAGTCTCAAGAAACGGAAGAGGTAGTTTCAGGCTACGAAGGGGCTGAATTAGTTAGAGCTCAAGATCAATGCACAATAAATGCCGCGGCTTTGAGCAATTCTAACCCAATAATTCCAAGCAACGGCGCTAAAGTTGAGTACAAGCAATTACTCACTGTAAATGGCGTTGTACCCGTTACTTTTGATATCAGCTATAACTCACTTATTCGTGGGCAAAGCGGTATTGGTATAGGTTGGGATTTCGCCAATGCCTATGCAGCACAAATTGCTGAAGCAGCAAATGGTGATATCACCATTTTATGGTCAGATAATCAGCAACATAAGTTTAGCCCTAAAGGTGATGGAACATACAATACCGAAAGCTTTGGCTGCCGTTTAGATAAGCTTAGAAAATTAGAAAACGGGACTTTCTCAGTTGAACGCCGTAATCGCTTAACCTATGTTTTCAATGAATTTAATTTCTTAACCCGTATTGAAAACCACAAAGGTCAAGGTGTTAACTTTGAATTTGATGAGCAAAGTCGCCTCAAAAAAGCATACGATCCTATCAGTAATGCAGGTATCAACTACATCTATAACCAAGATGGTTTCTTAGTTAAAGCAACCAGCACTGCGGGTAGAACAGTTAATCTTAACTATGAAGATAAGCGATTAACCAAAATCACACATGCCGATGGCACAGTTGAAGAATTCACCTATAACGCCCTAGATCAAATCGTAGACCACTTCCTAGACACTGTTCTAGTGAGTTCAACTAAATACGACAATAAAGGTCGCGCTATAGAGCAGGAGGATTCACGCAATGACAACGAACCTCTTCGTCTTGCCTATCAAGAAACCTATGAACAGGTTATTACAACCATTACCGATAGAAACGGTAAAATCACTCAAAAAACCTTTGATAAAAATTATCAGCTTGTTAAGGAAGTAAATGCTTTATCGCATGAACAAAACTTTGAATACAACCAAGACGGCAAGCCAACCTTAGTTACCAATGGTAGAGGCTACTCCACCAGTATGGCTTATACTCAATTTGGCGATGTCACCGACCTATCAACACCAGACGGCGCAATTGATAAAAACCAATACGATAATAATCGTAACCTAATAAGACACGCCAATGCATTAGGAGAAGAAACGCTTTATAGCTATGTAGAGGGAACTAACAACATTGCAACCATCACAAATGCACTCGGATTAACAACGTCGTTTACCTATGACGAAAATAATCAGCAAACGAGCATCACTACTCCTGAAGGAAGAACCACTTACTTTACTTATACTAATGGCTTATTAACTAGCGAAACTAATCCAGAAGGCGATAGCCGTAACATATATTATGATTTAGATGGCTTTATAGAATCTGAAACTGACTTTCAAGGAAACACAACCACGTACGAGCGTGATGGCTTGGGGCGTGTTACTCGAAAACAAGACCCGCTCAATTATGCTGAAACGTGGACTTATGATGCCAGAGGCAATGTGCTGGAATATGGTGATAAACGCTATAACAGTGAGGCCATAGATTATGCAGGAAAATTTAAGTATAGCTATAACGGGCAAGGTGATTTATTAGAAAAACGCTGGGTTAGCAAACACTACAGTACGCCTGATGTTGTACATAGCTACAAATACGATGGCGAAAGCCGTTTAATCGAAAGTACCGATCCTAATGGCAATATCACAGTAATAAAACGCGACGCTCTAGGCCGAGTTATCGAAACAACCGATGCATTAGGGAATAAAGTAGCAGCCAAATTTGATGAAAACGGCAACCTAATTGAATCTAGTGATGCTAAAGGCAATACCAGCAAAGTGACGTTTGATGCAATGGATCGCACCACACAAACAGAAGATGCCGCAGGTAACAAGCAATCTTCTGTGTATAACTTACTTGGGCAGATCACCAAAACAACTAATGCCTTGTCACAGGTTTGGCATAGTGCTTATGACAAACTTTCTCGCCTAATCAGTATTACCCATCCAAGTAATCCCGATGAGCCACTAGTTGCCAAGCAAAGCTATGATAAAGATAACAATGTTACCGGTGTCACTGCGCCAGCCGATGACACGCGTACACTCGACCTTAATAACAATGCGCAAGTCGAAACTGAAACCACAGCTGATAACGTAGCGCTGCAATATGCATACAATGAAAATGGTTTAGTAAGTACTTTCATTAATGGACGCAATCAACAAACAAGCTATCAATACGATGGTAGTTCACGTTTAATAAGCGTTACTGACCCTATTTCTACTGTTAGTTACGGCTTGGACGCTAATAGTAATCCTATTAGCATTGTAGAGAACAGTGTCACTATTTCTCGTTTGTACGACAGCTTTAACCGCGTTGGTCAGTACAAACAAAATGCTGACGATGATCAGCGAATTAACTTTGCGATTGATGATGTGGGTAATGTTACCCAGCTGCAATACTTAAATAATAACCAGAGCTTAAACACGCAAATTAAGTACACGCATAATGCCCTGAATTTGGTTACATCGGTAAGTAAGCTGGGCAGTAATGATATTGCAGCAGAGTATGAATACGATGCCAACCAAAACATTACTAAAGTGACTCGTGGTAACGGTACTGTACTGGAAAACACCTATGACAACTTAAATAGGCTAACTAGCAGTATTGATAAAGCGCCAGATGGCACTGTAATACTTGAACAGCATTATACCTACAATGCTATTGGGCAAGTCATCAAGGAAGATATCAGCCCAGAGTTTGCTCCACCGGTTGAGCTATTAACTCAGCAGGTAATGACCTATTCAGCCGATAACCGTATTGCCAGTAAAAATTCAGAAACTTTTGACTTTGACCTTGATGGCAATACACTCAATGTAGGTGATTTGGCATTAAGTTTTAATGCCCGTAATCAACTAACCAGTGCAGGTAATCACCAATATACCTACAACGCTGAAGGGATGCGTGATACGCAGACTTATTCAGATGACAGTGGTGAAACTCAAATTCGCTATGCTTTGTTACCAGATTATATCGGCTTACCACAAATCGCATGGCAGCAAGTTACTAACCCTGATGACTCGGTAGATTACCATTATTTCATCTACAGTCCTTATGGTTTAGTTTCTCAACGTACATCGAAAGCCAACCAAGCCGCACAAGACTACTATTTTCACTATGACTATCGTAGCTCAGTAGTCGCAATTAGTGATCAAAATGGTGATATGGTTGCCCGTTATGGCTATACGCCATTTGGTACACGTTTTGATGCGCCAGAGTTTGCAGAGCAAAACCAAGCGATCACAACACCATTCGGCTACAACGGCCGCGATGGTGTGATCACCGATAATAACGGCCTTATCTATATGCGTGCCCGTTATTACTCACCAGAGCTACGCCGTTTTGTGAGCAAAGACCCTATCCGTGGAGATATTAGTGATTTAGGTTCGCTCAACCGATATGCCTATGTGGGCGGAGATCCGGTGAACTTGGTAGATCCGAGTGGTCAAGCAGCTGAAACTGCTTGGGATATTGCCAATGTTTTGATTGGAGTTAGAGAAACCTATAATAACATAGAACAAGGTAAATATTGGTCAGCTGCTGGATCAGCATTTGGAACTGCCTTAGATGGTTGTGCAGCAGTTTTTCCATTTGTACCAGGAGGTGCCAGCACACTCATTAAAGCCAATAAATATAGTAAAAAGGTAGCCTCAGAAAAAAGTGTACCGCAGCAAGTAAACCCCAATAAAAGAAGCTATAACTCGAAGGAAAGAAATGAGCTATACGATAAATATGACGGTAAATGCTATTATTGCGAAATCCAATTACAAAAACAGAAAGGTAGTCCTACCTCATTAGAAGCTGATCATGTTAAGGCTTATATTAAGGGTGGCAAAACCACGATAAAAAATGGAGCCGCCAGCTGTAGGAGTTGCAATAGAAAAAAAGGCAAAAAAGACTTTTTACTAGAATGGATGCCTCCTAAATTAAGGTACAACGAAAAAGTCGAATATATTCTAAATAAAATATCAAATGAATAAAGTTGACGTGAATGATTTAGCAATTGTTTGTCCACATATTATAAAGAATGAGAGACCTATTCTTTATATTGATAAAGATGAAAAAGATAGATTTGCTTTTATGTGTGGATTATATGATCACATCGGTACTGAAGGAGCAAGACTAAGCCATATTAGTCACATAGTTGAGGCCGATAAAAGTATTAAAGAAGCCATTGAGAATTTGAAACAGAATCAATATTGTGAACGAAAGTCTATAAATCATGAATGGTTTTTTGGGGAACTAGAATGAATAAACTAATTTTATGTAAAGCTATTCTATTATTAAGCTTTAATACTTTTGCTGTCGACTACAAATACGACAATGCTAATCGTATTACAGAAGCTGCCTATAAAGACGGTACTGTAGTCAGTTATACCTACGACAAAAATGGAAACTTACTGACGGTAACACCAAATAAAAGTTCATCTGGTGGCCAAGATACTGGAGGCTCAAATACAGGAGGAAGCAATACTGGTAATACGAATACAGCGCCCCCCGAAACAATTGAACCAGCTAAACAAGAATCTAGCGGCGGTTCGTTCGGCTGGATAACTTTGATCATTGCTAGCGTTCTGGTTGTAATACGCCGCAAAGTGGTTGTGAGCATAAAAAGGTGACCAAATAGTGATGTTATCGGTGGTTGGTGAGCAGTGAAAAAAAACTTAAACCCAGATAAAGAAGCAATAGCGAAGAATTTGCAAGAGTTAGCATTGCGCCCTATCAATCGTTATCTGTATTACCAAGAAAAAAGGCATGTGGGCTGTATTCCTACTTTGCCAGAATCTGCAAGAGCAGATGCAATCAAAAAGCGAATTCAGCACTATTACCCGAATCAAAATATTAACCTAGATGAAGTTACAATACAGCTTGCTTCGCCTGTCGCACGTTTTGACAGCTGGCTTGAGGCGCAGCATGGCAACGCTAGTTGTCAGTTAGCCCTTGAGCAATTTAGCAACCAAATTTTAGCCTTAGTTTATGCGGGACAGCCACAAAACCATAACACTCACTTTGACTTAAAGCAGGCACTATTAATGGCGTGTGAGTCGGTGAAAATTAACGATGAATATCGCAATCAAAAATTTCAATTAATTGCGTTTTCATCTAAATACATTCGCTCAACAGTGTATGCGTTTATTGGTCATACGGAGCCGCTTTATGGTTGTGTGTTACCAAAAGACGTTAAATCGACAGCACAGTGCTATATGGATGACGCCCTATTTAGCCAATGGTTTGGTGCTAATTTGTCAGTTGTAAAATAATTCAATCGTTAGATAGCAAAGGTAACTTTGATGAATAAATTTGTATTCGTAATTATTCTATCCCTATTAGTTACATCTTGTGGTGGTGGCAGTTCAGACTCTTCACAGTCTGAAACCACAGCGTTAATACCAAAAATTGAATTACTTAACAGTGATATTATCGCTGGAGATCGTATCCAGCTTTCTGGCGCCAAAAGCGAAGGAAGTGGTTCCTTGAGCTACTTATGGCAGCTGACTAGCAAACCATCTGACAGCCAAGTATCAATATTAAACGATACGAGCCAAGGCATTGAGTTCATAGCTGACGTTTCAGGTGAATATGAATTGATGTTAACGGTAAATGCCAATAATCGTTCGCAAAGTACATCACTAACAGTGAATGTTGCAGTCAATGAGCCTCCTGTAATTAACATTGAGTATTCGGACAGGCTTACGTCAATAATTGCTGGAGAAACAGTATCGTTAAACGCTCAACAATCAAATGACCCTGAGCAACACGAATTAAGTTACCTTTGGCAGTTTTTATCTCAGCCAGAATCAAGTAACCAATCAAGCACAACTAATGATTATCTAGATTTTAATCCTCTAGTGCGAGGTGATTACTCGATACAGTTGTCCATTACTGATGGGTATAATACCGCTACTCTAGTACTCGACTACAAAGCAGTTGAAACACGCTCGTTACTCGTACCCAATGCCAACTCTAACCTATCAGCTAAAGAACAAGTTGAAGCTGTTTTCGGTGAAGGAAGTTTAGACTTACCAGAAACTCACGATGCGGAGCATTTCGCAATTACAACAGATAGTGATATTGGCGATCACTTTAGCTTTACACTTCACTTGGAACAAGATGGTGACCGAGCCATTCCAATAGAGCAAACAGACCGACAACGCAGCGAAATAAAAACATATGCGAATAGCCCTGAGCAATTGACCTGTGAGCAAGGTGAAGCCATGTCTGTTTTCTGGCAATTCAAAACGGATGACATAGGATTAAGTTATTCGTTTTCACATCTGTTTCAAATAAAGGGGGAAGCTGACCACCCACTGCTTACTTTTACTGCTCGGCGTGTTTCTAATGAAAACAATGCGCTAAGAATACTGCACAGCGAGCAAGACACTGTATTAGCTGAAATTGACTGGGATTTAGTCAAACAGCGTTGGCTGGATGCTCGTATTGATTTTTCATGTCAAAACGATGGCTATTTAAAGGTAGTGATTGCTGATACTTCCAATCAACAAGAACTTGTATCATTGGACATATCAGAGATTGATATGTGGCAAGACATCGCTCTCGATAAACTGGGTTTTAAATTCGGACTATATCGTAGGGTTAAACTCTATGCTGATGATGAACTATTTAGAGAGGGGCTAAGTTCACTGATTGATAAGGTATATGTGGGCACGATACGCATAGAAACACACTAAGCCAGCTAACGTTAAACCAAAAACCTTTGAATGGAATATCAGAATGTTGAACTCACTATTTAAAACTCACTGGCTAGCACTTGGTCTCAGCGTATTAGTTTCAGCTTGTTCAACTTCGCCCCATTTGAATCATGGAGATTACAGTACTCATTTTACTTGCACAGATAAAGACAAAAAAGGTGAATACTTCTTCGTCAATAAATTCTATTTTCCTCCAACACCACAAGAAAAAGAAAATGAGCTACCAATATTAAAACAAAGAATGGAAAAAGAGCTGAAAATGAAATTATATGATTGCAAGGAAGTACCAGATGAATACGTTCCAGATGATCTTTAAGAGAATAACGAATGTCTAGTTCATATAAAGAAGAAACAGCGACATATACACGCACATGTAAGCACTGCGGTTCAACGCGAAAACCCTTAGTAAAAATAGCCTACTACAGAGGAGATGTTATTAGTTCTGACGTATATTGTGATGCCTGTGGAAAGAACATGGATAGCTTAAAAATAGAAAATAAGCTTTTGATCATGGTTGTTATTTTGGTCGCTATTATTTTGTTATCGTCAGACTGGTAAATATAGCTATCTATTGTTTATCTCTATCAAAATCACGCTTAGAAGTATTATTTTCTCTGAATTTCTGCATTTCATCTTTACGAGCTTGAATAACTGAAGCTTTATTATCAACGCATGACTCAAAATAGTCTTTTTCATCACCTGTAATAAGTGAGCGTTGTAAAAGCTCTACTTTTTCTTCTGGAGAAAATGAAGTGACAGCTACGTTAAGGGTATTTTGGATAGTATCTTGAGCGTCAAGCAGCTCTTGCTTTGAACCAAGCATTCCCTCCCAGCCTTGCTGATCATGATATTTAAAACTAGCCCCAATATTTTTCCACTCTTGGTAAACACGACTAAAAGCCTTTGCTTTTTCCGCAAGTGAATCGTCTACTGGGTGAAAAAAATGAGCGTTCAAAACATCAATCCTAAAGAGAGTACCACTTAATAATGTGCGCTAATCACCATAATTGCAATATTTAGCAGAACTTTGATTTTTATAAATAAAGACACTAATTTAAGTATTAGGAGTATGAAGCAACTAACAGTGTAGTAAAAACTCAGGAGTAATATTTAGCTATGTCACAACCATTTAATCAGCAAATATGTGATATGGCGAACTCAATGGGGATATCGCTCTACCAGCGCTTTTCTCAAACAGAAGCATCCTTATTTCTTCACTGTAACCTTGAAGTGCTACAAACACTCCAGAAACAGCATAAAATCGAATACATTCAAGTGAGCAAAGACATTTGCGAATTTTTTGGCTTCCAGCTAATCCAATACCTCGTACAACAAATCCAACCTAGCACTCAGCAGTCTTCACCTGAGAATCCAGATAGAATAATAGACATCAAAGAAGTACAGAAGCTTACAAACCTCTCTAGAACAACAATTTGGAGAATGGAAAGGGTAGGTAAGTTTCCTGACAGATTACCGCTTTCAAGTAGTCGAATTGGTTGGCGTTATAATGATATTCAAGAATGGATAAAGAGTTGCTAGGAACGATTTATATAGAATTTTTAGCGAGTGTTTCATGTTGTTTCAATTTAGTCCATTATTCATGCTTTACACAGATCGTAAAGCCTTTAAAATATCATCGAGAATCACATTGAACCATCATAAAAAGTAGGTGGGGTATAATGTGGGGTACGACTAAAAAAAGTAAAGATATACTCAATATAAAACAATGAGATAGGCTGCAAATGGGCAGCATGATGTAATTTTGCTGGTCTAAATTGATTCTTACTGCGTTGCCTTTTCGGCTCGCATAGAAAATGACCTATGCGTCGCTCAAGGCGCCTTGTCATAATCAATTTATCCTACGCAAAATATGCTAACCCTATTTGCTAAAACCCGCTTAGGCGGGTTTTTTATTGCCTGAATATTTATCAGTGGAGCGATGTGATGTATTGCTGGTTCGGGCGCTCACATACAAAGTAACCTATGCTTCGCTCGAACTGCCTTGAATTAGCCACTTTTCTCAGCGTAAATTGGCGTAAATAAATGCTTAGAAAAAAGTTTTATCCTGCGCAAAATGTGCTGACCCTATTTGCTAAAACCCGCTATTTAGCGGGTTTTTTATTGCCTTGAATTTGTGCCCGTAATTTTGATTACGGCGTTTTTATTCCGATCACATACAAAGTAACGTATGCGAAGCTTATAACGCCTTGTACGAATCGTTTTATCCTGCGCAAAATGTGCTAAAACTCGCCTAGGCGGTTTTTTATGGCCTGTAGCTTTGATTACTTTACAATGAATGCTTGGTTCGGACGCTCACATTATCGCTTTTATTGCACGTCTAACACCTTGTTTATTTTGCCATTCGGCGATGATTTCTTGCCTTTACACTATCTTTACTTCACTTGATGTAAATCATAGCTTACATCTTTAAGATGTCTTAATTTGACGGGCGATGGCTTGTTGCTTAAATCGAACATAATGTTGTAAAAAGCATGTGAATAGTTAAGCGATTGTCAGTACAATTGCCGCCCCAATTATCGGTGCTGGGTATCGGCATTCGCGGCGCATTGCAGTTCTGGGCTGTTTCTTACAAGGTTAGCAAGTTAACCAACATTTACACAGGGTATATGATGAAGTATTGTCACTTAGTATTGCTCCTCTTGGTGTTACTGGCTGCTGGCTGTGTACAACTAAATCAAGCTCAAACCGGTGCGCAAGTTGATAAGCAAACACAGCTGGCAATTTCTGCGGTGCGTGATTTACCCAACAGTTTTGCCAAAGGCGATGCGTTTACTATTGTGCCAACATTTGTTGATTCTTCCGTTATCAATACTGAGCAAACGGCGATTTATCAAGCCTATGGCGAGGCGATAGCCAGTGCGTTGCAATTAGCGGGCTATCAGCAAAGCGCCAATGAACAATCAGACTTTACTGTTGTCTATGGCTTGGCGCTACAGCAAGATTTATCCGACACGGCGATTAGTGAAAATTTAGGTGTTTTACCTGGTTTGAGCAGTGCCGAGCGCTTGGAAAAAGGCAGTTTTCTTATCTATATTGAAGACAGTGTCACTAACCAGCGTATCTGGCGTGGTGCGGTGCAAGGCTTTGTTCATCAAGACTTTAGCCGCGCTCAACGCGAACAGCGCGCGGTTACTATCGTCAACTCTGTTCTTTCATCGTTTCTCAACGAGAAATAACAACTTATTCAGACGTTTATATTACTATGATGCAATTTATTTCCCTTCTAACTTTTAGCGGTAAGCGCTTAACAGGTGTACTGATGTCGGTGGCTCTGGCAACTTCATTACTGGCCTCAATGCAAGTGAGTGCGGCGTCGGTTCAAGTCGAGTGGCGTGAACCGGATAGCTACCGCGATATCCACCCTGCTGGCCGCAGTCACGAACAATTTAGAGCGACGACATTTACCGACTTGGAGCATAATTTCGGTAAATTAGCCAAATCTTTACCTGACAACCAACTGTTGAAAATCGTGGTGCGTGACTTAGATCTAGCTGGCCATGTCAATATGAACAGTGAGTCGCCGCGCCGTCGTTTTATTTCGAGCTCGTACTTTCCCAGAATGAAATTTTCATACAAGCTGTATGATCAATCGGGTCACTTGATAAAAGCAGGTGGCGCGTATTTGAAACGCCCCGATTTTATCGCTTCAACCGCACAAGAATACAAAGACAAAACGCTTGGTTATGAGAAGCAAATGATCGACCGCTGGTATGCTGAAACCTTTGCGCCACGGGATGTGAAGTAAACTTTGTGATTAATTGTAAAGCCGCTGAACTAGCGGCTTTTTTATTGGTCACAAATAATACAACAGCGCAGTAGGTATAAAAATGAAACAGACAACATCAGTTGTGATTACGGCACTTATCAGTTCGACGCTTAGCTTTTCATCGTTAGCTTCTTCATCGTCGGCCTTGTCACCAGCGACCAACAAGGTCGAGATAAATTGGACGAATGCTGAACACTACCGTGATTTGCGTTCGACCACTGAAACTAAGCAGGCCACTCAGCGCCGATTTTTTAAAGAAATGGGGGAATACCTCAACCACTTGTCAACACAGTTACCAGATGGCTACAAACTGGCACTAGAGGTAACACAAGTCGACCTTGCTGGTCGTATTCGTTTTGTAAATGGGCAGCAAGTTCGCATCGTCAAGGATATTGACTATCCTAATATGGCATTTAGCTATCGATTAACCGCGCCGAACGGCCAATTGATCAAGGCTGAAACAGCTCAAGTTAAAGGAAAACGCTTTTTGTTGGGGGCACAGCACCAGCCCCATAAATTAAAGCCGTTTGCCTATGAAAAAAAGATGATCGAAGCTTGGTTCGACAAGCACATCGTCCCTCAGATTTAATCGTAAGCTGATCAGCCACTTGCGATTACGAGTGACAAAACAACAATCGACAAAGCTTTCAGTACCAAAGTACATAGTGACAACATAATCAGTGACAACGCAGGATTAAAAGACATGAAATTATTATCGTACAGCCTAGTAGCAATTTTACTTTCGGTATTTAGTCTGACTACGGCTAATGCCGGCACCGTATCGGTCGAATGGACAAATCCAGACGACTATCGTGATATTCGCCCAACCAATGAATCAAGAAAGCGTTTTAAAGAGCGAACGTTTAAAGACTTAGAGCAGTTTGTGACTAAGTTAGCCGCTGAATTACCGCAGGGATATGAGCTTAAACTTAACGTGACCAACCTTGATCTGGCTGGCAATGTCGAGTTTGGTCGCACACAGCAAATTCGCATCGTTCGCCAAATTCACTTCCCCAGTATTGAGTTTGACTATCAGCTGATTGACGGCAATAGCCAAGCAGTGGCGAGTGAGCAAGTGTCGCTCAAAGACATGAATTTCTTACACCATATCAAATCAAATTTGTTGTCTAAGTCATTGGGATACGAAAAACGTATGTTGAAAGAGTGGTTCAACAAAACCTTCGCAGAGCAGATTCAAAAGACCTAGCTTTGCGCTATTTTGCCTAGTGTTGAGATATTTAGCATAACGGAATGACAAAAAATATTTAGCGAATGAGCACTTAGGTGGTATATAAACCGTGTTGAGCAACAAACTCTTGGTTATCAATGCGGTTTTTTTTCTTTATTTTTAGTGTTTTCCTTACTTTTACGCCGGTTGCAGCTGCCGATATTGACGAGCAGTTAGCGACTATTCAACAATTAGAGCGCACGCAGCAATTGGCCGAACTTAAACAGCTACTCGGGCAATCTTCATTAACACCCATTCAGCGCTTTTCGGTTTTAGAAGCGGTTACTTGGCATTATTTTCAGCACAATGAGTTAGATGCCTCGCTTGAACAAGGGCAAATTGCCCAACAATACGCAAAACAATATCGCCTGGCCGACAAGCAGGCGAGCGCGAATAAGTTAATTGGTATTATTTATTACTACCAAGGCAACTTAAAACAAGCACTGGCAAGTTACCAACTTGCACTCGCTTACTTTGAAAAAACTGCGCAGAAAATTGAGCAAGCAAATGTGCTAAACAATATTGCACTGGCGCAAAGTGCGATGGGGCGCTCACAGGCCGCGTTAACAAGTTACCTAGCGGCAGAGCCGCTGTATTTAGCGCACGGATCAGAGTACGACGCCATCGATGTGCGAGCCAATATTGCTGGTTTGTACATAGCGCTGCGGCGATTTGATCAGGCGATCGCTATGCTTGAAAGTGCAGTCACCTATTACCAAGCCAATAATCATCAGCAAGACTTAGCAAGAGCGCAGGCCGACCTTGGTGTTGCGCATAAGTACGCGGGTAATTTGCAGCAAGCCCAATCTCGCTTGCTCGCGTCCTTAACGTTTTATCAACAACAAGAGGACAGTTACAACCTAGCTGCTACGCTGCACAATATTGCCGAAGTGTACTTGCTGATGAAATTACCGATTAAGGCACAAGCATACGCAGAGCAAGGGGAGATGCGCAGCCGCGATAGTGAACACAGTAAAGCATTAATTGGCAATTTACAGGTACTGGCCAAGGTCTGGTACTGGCGAGAGGATGCTCTGCGGGCTCAGCAACATTTACGGGAAGCGATGAATCTCGCCAAAAAGCTTGATTACCAAACGTCGATGGCCTCGTTACAGATACTCAATGCACTTGTTGAGGCGGCGTTAGGTCGCCCTGAACAGGCAATAGCGGCAGCGCAAGCGTACCAGTCATTGGAGCGCAATCGCTTCAATACTGAGCTCAATGCGATGTTGGCAGAAACTGAGGCACTTCAACTGCAACAAAAGTTTGATATTTTACAGCAACAAACTGCTTATCAAGCGCAATTGAGCCACAGCCAAACCGTTAAGGAGCGTTACTTTTTTGCCGCAGCGACTTTGTTTATGTTAGTGCTGTTTTTGGGCTATCGAAAATTGCGCGACTTTCACCTGCATAAAGAGTTGGCGCTGCAGGTTGAATTACAGACGGAGAAATTAACCAAAGCTAATCAACAACTGCTACAAGCCTCATTGCAAGACGGGTTAACAGGTGTCCAAAATCGCCGTAGTTTTGATGCGGATATCCGCAAACTCTGGCAAGGGGTTACACAAACTAATCAATCATTTGCGTTGTTGTTTATCGATATTGACCACTTTAAAGCGTTTAACGACACGTATGGTCATGTTACGGGCGATAACATACTAAAAGCAGTAGCTCAGGTGTTGGAGCAGTCGGTTACTCATAATGCCACGGTTTATCGCTACGGAGGTGGAGAGTTTGCGATACTGCTTGAGCATAGCAGCAAAACGCAGTTAATTGAGCTGTTCGAGCGGATCCAAGCCAAGCTGAACACTATGGCCAGTGTGGCGATGCAAGAAACTATCACCGTTAGCGCTGGGGCGTGTTATTCAGATGAATATCTCGGCTCGCTAAACGAGATGCTCAAGCGTGCAGACAGTCGTTTATATCAAGCGAAAGATGCTGGCCGAAACCAGCTTGTCGCTTAGCTTACCCGCGAGTGGCTTACCGAAATCAGTCGGTGTAAGACTTTTCGAAGTTAGCGAGTACCGTAAAAAGTTGCTCAATTTTTTTCACCAGCGCAATTAACTGCGCTTGATTTTGCGATTCTTGCCACGTTAACAAGTCGTCAGCGACTTCTTCCACATAAGGTTGGAAGGTATTCGCTGATGAGTTAAAGCCCGCGTCAGCAGTGAATATGGCAGAAAAGCCCGCTTTTTTCTCTTCGCGCAATTGTGCCAGCGTAGCATCGGCAGCTAGTGATTTTTTCAAAATAATCGAAATATTATCAATTAGTTGTTGGTTTACAGCGTCAGACATAACAAATGAAGTAATGAGGAAAGTTAGCGCTATTATCGCAAATTAATAGGGGTTTTGTTAGGTTCGCCAGCAATTTCGCGTACTAGCTTAGGCATTAAGTAGCCGGGTAGTATGGTCATTAATTCATTAACAATACCAATGGCACGTGCTTCGCTAATATCAAAATGCGTCGCGCCTTTTACTTTGTCTAACAAAAACAAGTAATAAGGCTGAATGCCGCTATCAAACAAGCGTTCGCTTAGCGCAGCCAAAATTTCTGCACTGTCATTTACCCCTTTAAGCAAGACGTTTTGATTAAACAAGGGAATGCGTTTAGCCCGCAGTTTTTCAATCGCTTGTTGGACGTGTGGGTCGATTTCATTCGGGTGATTAATATGAAATACCATAGTCGCTTTTAAGCGTGAATTGGCCAGCATATTCACTAAACCGTCGGTGATACGGGCTGGAATAACCACAGGTAAGCGAGTGTGTATGCGCAATCTGGTGACATGTGGAATTGCTGATATTTGCTCAACCAGCCATTGCAGGTGTTGATCGTTAGCCATTAGTGGATCACCACCGCTAAAAATTACTTCGTTGATTTCACTGCGCTTGGCAATATAATCCAGTGCTTGTTGCCAGCGTGCTTTGTTGGGGCTGTTGTCCTGATAGGGAAAATGGCGGCGAAAACAGTAGCGACAGTTCACCGCACAGCCACTTTTCACTATCATCAGTACGCGATGGGTGTATTTATGCAGCAATCCCTCGGCTGCGGTTTCGTGCTCGCCGAGCGGATCGCTAACAAAACCATCAAGTTCAATAAATTCATCGCTAAGCGGCATGACCTGCTTTAGCAGTGGATCATTTATATCGCCTTTTTGCATCCGTGAGATAAACGGCCTTGGCACGCGCACGGGAAATAACTTGCGGGCGTGAAAGTGCTCAAGATATTGCTCAGGGTTGATGGTTAATAACTCAAGTAGCTCACGAGGATCGGTGACCACTTCGGCTAACTCTTTTTGCCAAGAAGTGTGCAAATCTGGTTGAATTTGAGTTATTATCTGCGGCATTTGTTAATCTAATCTCTCGAAAGTTAAGCGAGTATTTATGGCTTCTTTTAGTACAAACCAATTTAAAGCTGGTCTGAAATTAATGATCGACGGCGAGCCTTGTAACATTCTTGAAAATGAAATTGTTAAACCGGGTAAAGGCCAAGCATTCAACCGCGTTAAAATCCGTAAATTAATCTCTGGTAAAGTACTAGAGAAAACCTTCAAATCAGGCGAGTCTGTTGAAGGTGCTGATGTAATGGATTCAGATCTGGGTTATTTATACGCCGATGGTGAATTCTGGCATTTTATGAATAACGAGACTTTTGAGCAAGTTGCTGCTGACGAAAAAGCGATTGGTGACAACGCGAAATGGTTAGTCGAAGGTGACGTTTGTACTATCACTTTCTGGAACGGTAACCCTATCTCAGTCGCGCCGCCGAACTTTGTTGAACTGGAAGTAACTGAAACAGATCCGGGTCTAAAAGGTGACACAGCGGGTACTGGTGGCAAGCCTGCTACTTTAAGCACAGGTGCTGTGGTTCGTGTACCATTATTCGTACAAATTGGCGAAGTGGTTAAGTGTGATACACGTAGCGGCGAATACGTCTCTCGCGCTGGCAAGTAAACACACCGAAATCTTAAAAAAGCTCGCTTAGGCGAGCTTTTTTTGGTGCTAATTTTTGCATCAGTTTTGCTTTAGTTTGCGTATTAGTTTTCGCGCTAATTTCGGTATTAGCTGAGTTGAAAACCCCCGCTTTGCCCTCATAATTACTAACTCCACAAAGTTAAGGTTGCGTTCATGACCCCCGCATTAGAAATCAAAGATCTACAAAAAATATATAAAGGCGACTTTCACGCCTTAAAAGGTATTAGTTTGTCGGTTGAGCAAGGCGACTTTTTTGCCTTGCTTGGCCCCAATGGTGCAGGGAAGTCCACTTCAATCGGCGTGATCACATCACTGGTGAACAAAACCTCAGGCACGGTTAACGTGTTTGGCCACGACATTGATAGGGAGCTGGAAAAAGCAAAAAGCTATATCGGTTTAGTGCCGCAAGAATTCAACTTTAATCAGTTTGAATCCTTAATGCGTATTCTGGTCAACCAAGCGGGTTATTATGGGGTTGAGCGCAGTGTTGCAGTAAAACGAGCCGAGAAGTACCTCAAACAATTAGACTTGTGGGAAAAGCGAGACAACGCTGCCCGCATGCTTTCTGGTGGTATGAAGCGTCGTTTAATGATCGCCCGTGCGCTGATGCACGAACCCAAGGTGCTTATTCTGGACGAGCCAACGGCAGGTGTGGATATTGAGCTACGTCGCTCTATGTGGGAATTCCTGCGTGAGCTGAACGCACAAGGCATCACCATTATTTTGACCACTCACTACCTGGAAGAAGCCGAAATGTTGTGCCGCAATATTGCCATTATCGACAGTGGTCAGATTGTTGAAAACACTAGCATGAAACAGTTATTGGCGACCTTAGATATTGAAACTTTTGTCTTAGATTTGCCAGCCAATAGCGTTAAACCTAGCCTGCAAGATTTTACCTATCGCGTGATTGATGATCATACGCTGGAAGTGGACGTGAAGAAAACCCAAGGCTTAAACGGCGTATTTGCCCAGCTTTCCGAGCAGGGCGTGCAAGTGTTAAGTATGCGTAATAAGTCAAACCGATTAGAAGAGCTTTTTGTGCGACTCGTTGCTAACAACGATGCACAAGCTGGGGCATAAGAGGAGTAACCAATGAACTCAAGTACAAATTTTATTGCGTTAAAAAGTATTATGCACAAAGAAGTGCATCGTTTTATGCGCATTTGGGTACAAACCTTAGTACCACCAGCGATCACGATTAGCCTGTATTTCGTGATATTCGGCTCGCTAATTGGCTCGCGCATCGGTGAAATGGGCGGCTTTGATTATATGTCATTTATTGTGCCGGGCCTGATCATGATGAGTGTGATCACTAACTCTTACTCTAATGTTGCCTCGTCGTTTTTTAGCGCCAAATGGCAACGAAATGTCGAAGAAATGCTAGTGGCACCTGTGCCAAACTGGGTGATCGTTGCGGGTTATGTGGGCGGCGGTATGGCACGTGGTATTTTAGTCGGTGCCATTGTCACGTGTATTGCCATGTTCTTTACCAATATTCAAATTCACAACGTTGCCGTGATCATCATTACAGTGGCGCTCACCTCTGCGGTATTTGCCCTTGGTGGTTTGATCAATGCGGTATTTGCCGGCAGCTTTGATGATATTTCGATCATTCCAACCTTTGTCTTAACACCGTTAACGTACTTAGGTGGCGTGTTTTACTCGATTAGCTTGCTCCCTGAATTCTGGCAAGGGGTGTCACAGCTGAACCCTATCGTCTACATGGTTAATGCGTTCCGTTATGGCTTTTTAGGTATTAGTGATATCGACTTAACGGTGGCTTTTGCTGTGCTCGGTGTGTTTATTGTGGGCTTATGGTCAACGGCGATGTACTTAATTCGCAAAGGCATTGGCCTAAGAAGCTAATGGTGAGCAAGCTAATGTCTGAGCAAGAAAATCAAATTGACGCGCTTAGTGGTGATTCTAAGGCCATTGTCACCAACCAAGATGGCGTACACGAAAAGCTAGAGCAAATTGTGCAAAAGCACTTGGCGCATCGTTTTGAAAAACCTTACCAGCAGCATACCCTAACCGCTTTCGAAGCGCTTGATGCGAAAGTTAAAGCATGGGGTGGTGAGGTTATTCTTGATGCTTGCTGTGGCGTTGGTCAAAGCACGCGGTTAATCGCCAAGCAAAACCCACAAGCGCTGGTCATTGGCGTTGATAAATCGGCACATCGGGTCAATCGTAACGTTGAAGAGCACTTTCCGGTGGATTTAGCTGGGGTCAGTAACTTTGACATTATCCGTGCGGATCTTAACGATTTTTATCGACTGGTCGCCCAAGCGAATTGGCCAATTGTTAAACACAATATTTTGTACCCCAACCCTTGGCCAAAAGCGAAGCATATACAGCGGCGCTGGCATGGCGCGGCGGTATTTCCCAGTATTATTAAAATCGGTGACACCATAGAATTGCGCAGCAATTGGCGTTTATACCTTGAAGAGTTTTTGCTCGCGGCTAAGCTTGCTGGGCGCAACGGCCAGATCACTGAGGTTAAACTAAGCGCTGCTGATACACCCATTACGCCGTTTGAAGCCAAATTTATCAACAGTGGCCAACAATGTTGGCAATTAACCATATCCTAGTGATTTTCACCAAATTCACTGGTTTAAATCACTAAGCTTCACTTGCTACTTGGTTATCAAACAAAATAAAAGCTAAATAAAACAAGTGGTTGCGATATTGGCGTAAAAGTTGATTTACTCCTTGCTCAACGCAAGGAGAGTTCAATGTCTAACACCGTCAAAAAAGATGTATTAACTAAAGCATTTGTTTTAATTAGCCTTTCCCAAGCTATTCTGATCTACATCGGGTAATCAATACGTAACAGACACTTAGCATTCGCTATGGTGGCAATAACACAAAGAAACGAGACATTTTCGACGATTTTGATTACACTGCCGCATTCGTTTTTAAACAGACAAAAGTTCTAATATCACGGTAATGTATGACGGCAGGTAAACGCGCGGCGGAAGTATCATTAGAGTCGATGCACCGTATCTTTACAATTCCTGAAGCTCCAGATTCAACCTTAGGTCGTATCGAAAAAGAAATTTCGGAGAACCTAGCGGGCTTCTTGGGAAACCATATCGTTGCGACGGAGCAGGCACTGACAGAGATTGAAAAAGACTTTGCTGGTGCCAGCATTCCAGAGCAGCCAGCATTTGTCTCTGATCACACGCATCACTTGCTAGACAAACTGGTATCGCGCTCTGTGCACACCTCAAGCCCAAGTTTTATTGGGCATATGACCTCGGCATTGCCGCATTTCTTATTGCCATTATCAAAGTTAATGGTTGGCTTGAACCAAAATCTGGTCAAAATTGAAACCTCGAAAGCCTTTACGCCACTTGAACGCCAAGTACTGGGTATGATGCACCGCTTGGTCTATCAAGATTCCGATGACTTTTATCAATCGTGGATGCACAGCGCAAACCACTCGCTTGGGGCATTCTGCTCAGGGGGCACGGTTGCCAACTTAACCGCGCTGTGGGTTGCGCGTAACAATATGCTAAAACCCGACGGTGACTTTAAAGGGGTTGCGCGTGAAGGCTTATACAGTGCGTTAAAGCACTATGGTTACGATGGGTTAGCGATTTTAGTCTCTGATCGCGGTCATTATTCACTGAAAAAGTCGGCAGATGTACTAGGACTAGGCCAAGACAGTGTGATTGCTATTCCGACCGACGAATACAACCGTATCGACTGTCAGCAATTAGCAGCCAAATGCCAAGCGTTAGCCGATCAGAATATTCGCGTGTTGAGTATCATCGGTGTTGCAGGTACTACGGAAACGGGCAATATCGATCCACTGGCCGAAATGGCGGCAATTGCCAAGCAATTTAACTGTCATTTCCATGTCGATGCGGCGTGGGGCGGTGCGACTCTTTTATCGAACAAATACCGTGGCTTACTGGCTGGTATTGAACAAGCGGACTCGGTGACAATTGACGCACATAAGCAAATGTATGTGCCGATGGGCGCTGGCTTGGTGGTATTTAAAAATCCGTCTTCTGTGGCGGCAATTGAACATCACGCTGAATATATTCTGCGTAAAGGCTCGAAAGACTTAGGCAGTCACACCCTCGAAGGCTCGCGCCCGGGTATGGCGATGTTGGTCTATGCAAGCTTGCATATTATCAGTCGTCCGGGTTATGAATTGCTGATCAATCAAGCGATTGAGAAAGCAAAATATTTTGCCAACATTATCAAAGCGCACAATGAATTTGAGCTGGTTACTGAGCCAGAGCTATGCTTATTGACCTATCGCTATGTGCCATCGCAAGTACAAGCCTTTATGGCAGGTGCCGATATTGAAACCAATCAGGCACTTAACAAAGGTATTGATAAGCTGACCAAGCATATTCAAAAGACACAGCGAGAGGCTGGTAAGTCGTTTGTGTCGCGTACGCGTATAGAAGTGCAAAAATACGGCGGTAAAAAGGTATTGGTTTTCCGTGTGGTGCTGGCAAACCCATTAACAACAGAAGAAATTCTGCAAGAGGTGCTTACCGAGCAGGTGGAAATTGCGCAAAGTAGTATTAAGTTTTTGCCAGAATTGTTGGCGAAAATTAGCAACTCGAATTAGGTTAACTAAACTCCCTCATTAATAGCAAAAAGCCGCGTTTATACGCGGCTTTTTAATCGGGTTCAGGAAAATAAGCTTACTGATTGATGGTAACTTGTAAGTTATCAATCAACCTGGCTTTACCGCAGTAGGCGGCAGCAAGAATGACCAGCGCTTTGTCATCGTCACTGGCGGGCTGCAGTGTTCGAGCGTGAACAATGTTGAGGTAGTCCACCTGCAATCCTGCTGCGTTGATTTTTGCTTCGGCTTGTTTGGCTAAGCCAATAAAATCGTCGTTATGCTGAATTTGCTCAGCCAGCCATTGCATACTTTGATAAAGCACCGGGGCGGCGGCTTTTTCTTCTGCTGTTAAATAGCCGTTACGCGAACTCATGGCTAAACCGCTGTCTTCACGCTTAGTGGCGACTGGTACTATGTCAATCGGCATGTTTAAGTCTTCAACCATGGTTTGAATCACTTGCACTTGCTGATAGTCTTTTAAACCAAAGCAGGCAACATCTGGCTGAACGAGATTAAACAGCTTGCAAACCACAGTTGCAACGCCACGGAAGTGACCGGGGCGACTCTCGCCACAGTAGCCATCTGAAACTTGCAATACTTCCACAAAGCTCTGCTTGTCTAAGCCTTTGGGGTAAATCACGTCTGGCGTTGGTGTGAACAAGAGCTCACAACCTTGTTCAATAAGCTTTGCTTGATCTGCTGCCATCGTACGTGGGTAGTTATCAATATCTTCACCAGCGCCAAACTGCATTGGGTTAACAAAGATACTGGCAACGATTTTGTCGGCGCGCTTTTTTGCTTCCGTGACTAAGGATAAGTGCCCTTGATGTAAATTTCCCATGGTTGGCACAAAACCTATGGTCAAGCCTTGTTGCTGCCACGCCTTAATTTGGGTACGTAGAGATTGAATGTCGCTTACAACTTGCATAACAATAGTGCTCTTACCTAGCTAAAAATATGGTCTTCGCCAGGGAAGTTACCGTTTGATACTTCGTCGATATAAAGTTCGATCGCTTTTTTGATATCACCAGTATCTTTTAGGAAGTTACGGGAAAATTTCGGCATATAGCTGCAAGAAATACCCAAGGCATCATGCATCACTAGAATTTGACCATCCGTATCGCGACCTGCGCCAATACCTATGGTTGGAATGCTTACCGCTTGGGTGATCGCTTTACCTAAGCTTTCAGGAATACATTCAAGCACGAGTAGCTGGATACCTGCGGCTTCCAGTGCCTTGGCTTCTTCAATCATGGCTTGCGCTTGCGCTTGCTCGCGGCCTTGTACTTTAAAGCCACCAAATACATTGACCGATTGCGGTGTTAACCCCAAGTGACCACAAACTGGAATACCGCGCTCAACTAAGCCTTTGATGGTATCAACTAACCAGCTACCACCTTCCATTTTGACAATCGAAGCCCCCGCCTGCATCAGCTTAGTGGCGTTTGCAAAGGCTTGCTCTTTGGTCGCGTAGCTCATAAACGACAAGTCACTAATGATCAGCGTATTGTCAACGCCTGCTTTAACGCAACGGGTGTGATAAGCCATATCTTCAACGGTCACAGGCAAAGTATCATCGTTACCTTGCAGCACCATTCCCAATGAATCGCCAATGAGAATGGCATGAATGCCCGCTTGATCAAACAGCTTGGCAAAGCTTGCGTCGTAGGCGGTAATGGTGGAGATCTTCTCACCATTTTGTTTCATTTTTAATAGCTTAGAAGTTGTCATTTTAGCCATAGTATTGTCCAAATAAGTAGCGTTACACCGCTGAGGTAAAATCGCTAGCTGAGTTTGAAGGTAGCATGTGCAAGCTCAGCTAATTTAGCTGCAACTTACCATAAATTTTTAACCCGTTAGTTGCAATCGCTTTGCTTAAATCACTGACGAGTTCACCACTAGGTAGCGATAATTGAGGGGCAATTTCTGCCAAAGGCAGTAACACAAATTCACGCTCTGTCATGCCGTAATGGGGAATGATAAGGCGCTCTGAGTTAATGACTTGTGCATCGTACAAAATTATATCGAGGTCGAGAATACGCGGCCCCCAGCGATTGCCTTTGCGCACGCGACCCGCTTGTTGCTCTATTGCTTGCAGCGCATCGAGTAGGGCTAGGGGAGTTAGCTCAGTTTCCAGTGCCAAGACGGCATTCATATAATCGGGCTGATCTTGCGGTCCCATCGGGCGGCTAAAGTACAAGCTTGACACAGCGCTAATACGCGATTGCGCCACTGTGCCAATCGCGTCGACGGCCAGTTGGATCTGTTTGGCTGGCTCGGCGAGATTACTGCCTAAGCCAATGTATGCGGTGGCCATGATTAATCAGCCTTAGGTGCACTGGCTTTATTGGCGTTGCTGCGAGGTTTGCGGCGTTTACGTACCGTGCGGCGTGACGAGCGCGCACCGCTGACTGATTTAACCATCATTTGCTGTGCTTCGTGCGTTGCCGCTTGAAAGTCTGTCCACCACTTAGCGAGTTCGGCGGTTTCACCACCTTCAATTTCGCCGCGCAAAAGCAAGAAGTCATAACCCGCTCTAAATTTCGGGTGCTCAAACGCTTTATACGCGCGTTTGCCTTCGCGTCTAGCTAACTTGTCCTGCAATATCCAAATGTCTTTCATCGGTGCTTGAAAACGCTTAGGCACGGCAATACTGCGCTGTTGCTCAGACATGACCTCGTGCAGCGCGGCAAAGAAGGCGTCTTGCGGCGTTAACTGGGTTGTTTGCTTTAATTGGTTCACTTGACGAGACAACGGATACCACAGGAAGGCGGCGAGCAAAAACGCTGGTGTCACTCGTTGGTTAGTATTAATGCGCTCGTCGGTGTTGTTCATGGCGAGTTGAATAAAACGCGACATTTGCTCGTTATCGTCAGCATCTGCGGTGGTCAAGCCTTGCTCAACAGTCGGGAAAAGGTACTTAAACAGCTCGTAGTCTCTGAGCATATGAAAATTGGCGAGTGCTTTACCGGACACGAACAGTTTGAGGAATTCTTCAAACATCCGTGCTGGTGGAATATTGTTTAGCAAACTTGCCAACGGCTTGATCGGCTCAGCTGTCTCGCTACTAATATTCATGTCCAGCTTAGTGGCAAAGCGCACTGCGCGTAACATGCGCACAGGATCTTCGCGATAACGAGTTTCAGGATCGCCAATTAAACGAATAGCCCGTTGTTCTATATCGGCGACACCGCCCGCAAAGTCGTAAATGTTGAAGTTTTTAACGCTGTAGTACAACGCATTAATGGTAAAATCACGGCGCTCGGCATCTTCGTCGATGGAACCGTAGATGTTATCGCGCAGTAACATGCCATCAGCACTTTGCTTCGAGGTTTTCTTGCACTCTTTTTGTTTGTCGTTGGCGCTGTCGTGATGACCTCTAAAAGTCGCCACTTCAATAATATCGCGGCCAAAAACAATGTGTGCAAGTCGAAAGCGTCTACCAATCAGGCGACAGTTGCGAAATAGCGCTTTGATCTGCTCAGGGGTTGCGTTGGTGGCGATATCAAAATCTTTTGGTTCAATGCCCAGTAGCATATCGCGTACACCGCCGCCAACAAGGTAGGCTTCGTAACCGCCTTTTTGCAGGCGATAAAGTACCTTCAATGCGTTGTCGCTGATGAACTTGCGTGACACTGTGTGTTGGTCACGAGAAATCACGATGGGGAACTGGCTGTCGGCAAAGGTATTTGCCTGTTTAGCATTGTCTCTACGGAGCATTTTTTTACACAAATTGATAACGCGTTTAATAATCACAACCTCTGAATACAACTCGGAACACAAAGAACATTTTAGGCACTCGCCTTAAAACGGCGCAATTTTAACCTAGCCATCAGTAAAAGAGAACGAAAACTGTTGATGATTAGAATAAAAGTTCTAAACCTAATCGCCTAAGGTGGTAACGCAATACTGGACTGTTTCGGTACGTTAGCCAAGCACCAATGTTCAATAGCCCAATTCAGGATCTCTTCAGGTGTTGCTTCACTTAGCGTGTTCGGCGGTTGCTGTCCTAAAAATTCAAGTGCTTTAATGATACTGGCTTGCGGCGATTTGCGATCAATTGCGGGCGCTTTATTCTGTTTGCTTAGCTTGAAGCCGTCGTGGGTCGTAATTAGCGGTACATGCGCATATTGCGGCGGCTGAGCGTTGAGCGTTTGATACAGGGTTAATTGACGCGCTGTGGGTTCTAACAGATCGCAGCCGCGCACGATATGGGTAATGCCTTGGTCAATGTCATCGCTAACAACCGCGAGTTGATAGGCGTATAAGCCGTCTTTACGCTTAATGATAAAATCTTCACGAGCCAAGTTGGTGTCACATTGCACCGCCCCTTGGATTAGATCTTGGTAATGATTGGTTTGAAATTGATTCCTAAGACGCGTGGCATGGTTTTGGTAAGGCAATGCCAAGTGCTGGCAATGGCCATTGTAAGTGCCGCCACTGGCTTTAATTTGGGCACGCGTACAGGCGCAAGCATAGGTCAAGGCGTGCTGTTCCAGCTCAGTTAGCACCTGCTCATACAAAGCGGATTGTTGGCTTTGATAACGCACGGTTTCATCCCAGTGCAGGCCATAATCTTCCAGCGTCCGCAGAATTTCGTCGGCGGCGCCAGCTTGCTCTCGCGGCGGATCAATGTCTTCGATACGAACAAGCCACAAGCCGTCATTGGCTTTTGCATCTAAGTAGCTCGCCAGTGCCGTTAATAATGAGCCAAAGTGAAGTAAACCAGAAGGGGAGGGAGCAAAGCGGCCGCGATATTGGTTACTCGGCCGCTGAGTTAGCGAAAACGCCATATTGTAGTGTCAATCAATACGTTAGGTATTTAAACGTATTAGCCCGCCATTTGGCGTTCTTTGATTTCCGCTAGTGTTTTACATTCGATACATAAATCGGCTGTAGGGCGCGCTTCTAAGCGGCGAATACCGATTTCGATACCACATGAATTACAGAAACCAAAATCATCTTCTTCAATCAGTTGAAGTGTTTTTTCGATTTTTTTGATCAATTTACGCTCGCGGTCACGAGTACGTAGTTCTAAGCTGAACTCTTCTTCTTGCGCGGCGCGGTCAACTGGATCTGGGAAGTTAGCGGCTTCGTCTTGCATATGAGTTACAGTGCGATCGACTTCTTCACGTAACTGATTACGCCAAGCTTCTAAGATTTTCTTAAAATGCTCTAGCTGATCGCTGTTCATGTACTCTTCACCAGCTTTTTCCTGGTAAGGCGCTACGCCAGCTAATGCGAGAATGCCTAATGCTTTTTGTTTGTCTGGCATGCTGAATCTCCTAATGCTACTAGTCCAGTATGGGGAGTAATGTTACTCACTTGCAAAGCCATCTGACTTCATTTGCCAAAATCAGGTCTTGCGACCTAGTCACCATTTTTCTATCAAGGCTATATTGTGCTTGCTGCAATGGTTTTCAAGAGAAAGTCACGAATAAATAAGGTAACGCAATAAATTCAATAAGTTAATCTATTACTTTACATTTTTTAGCCGACTGACCCTCAACAAGCAAGCCCTTTTAGCAGTATTTACTAGGGTTAGTCAATATTTTTGTGGTGTTGGTTCCAATCAGTTTAGATCTTGATCAAGCTTTATTGTTACATGCTAGGAGCTATCTCAAAGGATAAGCATTAGCGAGTAACTTCATTTGGCGCGCGCCTGACAGGTAAGGCTCGGTTTAGGGTCATTTCTGTCGGAGAAATATCTGCTTGATAAACCAGTACTTCAACACCGGCGGCCATCGCCTCAGCCAATAGCTCAGCGTATTTCGGATCAATGTGCGCTGCTGGGGCAAAACTGGTGATGCCAGAGTGTAAGACCGCAAACAGTAACACCGCCCTGTTTCCTTGCGCGGCGATATGCATCAATTCACGTAAGTGTTTTTGACCGCGCGTCGTGACGGCATCTGGAAAATAGCCGTGGCCGAGTTTAGTGGGCTCTGAATACGCATCTGCGTCGAGTAAGGTGACGCTTTTGACTTCGACATAGGCATTTGGCGATACCCCGTTGGAGAGGAGAATATCAATTTTGCTATTTTCTTCACCGTATTTCACTTCCCGCTCAATGGTGTCATAGCCGTTGAGTTCAGCGATTAATCCTTGGCTAATGGCCTGCTCCGCTAGCTGGTTGGCACGGACGGTATTAACACAAATAAAATCGCCTGCCCGTTGTGTTTCGGTCAGCTCCCAGCTGAACGGGTATTTGCGTTTTGGATTGTCCGACGTACTGTACCAAACGGTATCTCCTGGCTCGGCACAGCCAGTCATGGCGCCAGTGTTGGCAACATGTAAGGTCGTTTCGCTGCCATCGGCCAATATAACGTCGGCAAGAAAGCGCTTGTAGCGTTTGATCAGGGTGGCTTTGTTTAATGACAACTGCATAATACGGCTCAGTTTTGGTGAGAATGGCTTAACTCTGATGTGATGACAGTCTCGATTGTATGTTGTTTGTCACGCAATAGAAAGTGACCTACAAGCTTAAAGCGTACCGTTAATCACTATAAACAAGCCAATGGTCAACCTATCCTGTCGATAAATCTGAGCGACTGCTATTTTTTTACTGGCCTCAAACAAAAATAATAAGGTGGTAAAAATGACGGTTTTAGCCAAAACAAATTTACCTGCGCAAGCCTCGCTGCAAAGATGCTTAATCGTAATAACACTGGGGATTATCGCCCTGCTGTTAAGCAGCTGCGGCGGTTCGCAAGTGCGCCCTTGTGAGCGCAATATTGAAGACTGTCTCGTCGACATCCCGCCACCTGTAGAAGTGTGGTGGGATGCACCACTGCCTGATTTTAGTGAAAACCCCGATCGCCCCGTTATTTCATTGCTCGGTGAGCGTACTCAAGTTTTTTCAGTTGGCGAATTTTACCTTGAAGAAGGAGCGTTGGCAGCAGATGAGCAAGATGGGGATATTTCTGAGCAAATTGTGATCACTGGTGATGTCGATACCAGTCGCGTGGGCGACTATCTAGTGCGTTACGCCGTCACCGATAGCGATGGACAAGCCGCTATTGAGCAAGCACGTGTCATTCGCGTGATCGACAACAACCCCCAACACTTAACGCGGCGACCACTAGGCACAACCGCTGCAAATTTTGGTTATTTTGAGCACTTACCGACCAATTATGGCGAACCAGCTCAGCAAAAGCCGCCGCTGTTAATCTACTTACATGGCAGTGGTGGTAACCTGGAGTTCACGACAGACACAGATCCGGTTACCTCACTTGACGCGGTTTTGGAAAATTATGGGGTTCCTCGGCTGATTGATGACCGAGAGTGGAACAATAATTTGCCCTTTGTTGTCGTGGCGCCGCATTTGGGCACCATTCCCGGAGTCGGTTTTAAAGACCGTCTTGATGCTTTTGTCGACTATGCGATTCACACTTATGATATTGATGTTAATCGCGTTTATTTAACGGGCTGGAGCAGTGGTGGTTATTTAAGTTCAGCTTATGCGGTCGATTTTCCTGAAAAAATTGCCGCTATTGCCCCCATTGCCTCTGGCTTAGCCACCGAGATTGAAGATTTACCCGATGACTTCTGCAATATTGAGCAAGTGCCTGTGTGGCTGTTCCATGGTACCGGCGATCAAATTACCCCCTTCGTTCGCTCAATTCGCGCTTACAATGCCATTGTCGATTTGTGTCAGCCTAGGGTTATTCCCAAGTTATCGCTTATTCTGCAGGCGAGACATCATATTCACCATGCCGTTTACGATTTATCGGCGCTTGTCGGTGGCAGTCAAGAGGCGACTTATGACCCGCGCTATGAACCGTATGACGAAGACATCTTCCAATGGCTGCTCAGTCATAGCTTGCTTGATAGGTAGTGTTTACGCCATGGGTTGACCACATGCGTGTTTTTTTCACCCCACGGTAAGAGAAAATAAGATATAATCTTGGCTAAAATTATTGGTCAGGAAAGTTGATGTTACAGCATTTTTATAGTGAAGAAGCCGTCAGATATAACAGCATGGAAATTGCTGTTATCCTGCAAAAGTTTCGCGAGCTATTGCACTATAATCAGACGCTTAATCAGCACCTGATCAATAATACTTACTGGCTAAAAATGACCGAGCAAGGGCTAACAGATTTATTTCCCTTCATTGAAAAAGGCAAGCTACTACGTACCCTGTACCGGATGAAAGAGCTTGGCTTAATCCTGCAAAAACAAGATCAAAGTAACACCTACTGGTTCACCGTTAACGACCTTCCCGTGGAAAACCCAGCGGCGCCAAGTCATTCAGTTAGCCCGCAAGCACAGGCGTTTGTTAATGGTCAGCAAGTAGAGCCTGCGAGTAAGCGCCTATGGTCAGATGTCAATCAAGAGTTTATTGCGGAATCAGTCGCTAAGTTAGTGGCAAAGCACGGTTATGATCAAAACCACTTCTTTGAGATATGGCATACGTTTGCTGCATCAATGGATGCTAACGGCGAACAACCACCCGCGCGCATGGATCTTATTCAAAAACGCTTTGTTGCCTATGCCAGTAAAGTGCAAATGAACTTAGCGCACGGCAACAGGCGCTATCAGCACACGTATAACCAAACCGCTGAAAAACGCGAACAAGCGGTGGAAGCTTGGCTTGGCTATATTGATAAGATGCCACCGGAATTTGTCTACAAAGTCGATTCTAGTGGCCTACAGGCTTCGCTGGATTTTGTTTGGAATTGCTTTATTCGCAAGTCTTACGAAAAACAAATACCGTTGAAGAATAGCTACCAATTGGAAAATGGCTTTTCGGTTTTTGTTAACACTTGGCGTCAAAACGAGTTGAAAGATCAGCAAAAACCTAGCTATAAACCAAGAGGTGGTTATCAAAAAGTGGATCACAGCGACACCTCGTGGGCGGATGACATCGATTTGGAGGGACTGTAGCCAATGAACAAACGTACGATGGACAACAACCGATACGGTATGGCGCACAGTGCTCCGCAAAACGTGTCATCGACAATGTCTGATTTTAGACAACAATACCAACAACAAGGCCATGGCAATAGCATGGCACAACGTGGCACAGCTGATGTACCTGCTGATTTACAGGTCACCATTAACAAAGTCGTGGAAGCGATCGATGGTATGTATCAGTTTTCCGGCCTGCGAGATACCGACAAAACCAATCGCTATAAAGCCGAGTTAACCAAGGGCTTGTACAGTATTCGCGATCGTATTGATGAGGGAAATTTGAGAAGTGCGTTGAATTTTTTCCGCACTCAAGGAGGCAAGTTCCCGCCGAGCGTACCTGAATTTATACAAGCGGTATTGGGTCAACACGAGGAGCAGGCCAAGCCACCTGAGTTAGTTTGGTTCGACGCTTCAAAGGCGTTGCCAAAACATAGCGCAGAGCAAATGGCTGCGTTTGCAAAGCAAGGTATTGCTGATGCCAGAGCAGTATTAAAAAAGCGCCCTAAGCGCTAGCTATTGGCGGCTGTTTAGGCGCTAGTTAACCATGTTCAGTGCTCACCAGCCTCAAACCTTGTTGTTAAAAGCTCAACTTGATATGGCCTCATGATGCTCGCTTAATTACTGTTGCGTAATAGCTATCGCGCTATTCGTCATAGCATTTGTCATCTACACTCATTGTTGTGATTACAAGTTTTATGGCTGAAACATAGCACATCAAGAAGAATAAGGTCTTTATGAACTTAGCTGTTAACCATCGCTTTTTTCTGACTTTCATTCGCCATGCGGCGCTTTGCACTGGCCTTTTTATGCCTGTACTAAGCTGTGGGCTAACGTATGCACAGCCCATCCAGATGACAGTGTGCATTGATGATCAACTATACATTCCCTATTTCGATAAAGACGAACGCATGGGCGATGATGGCAAGGTCATCGAGCTAATCCAATGGAGCGCCGAGCAGAATAATTTAGTGCTTAAAGTACTGCGTAAAAGCTGGCCGCGTTGTTTAGCGGAAATTGCGTCAGATAAAGTCGATGCCATTATGGCCGCTATTTACACACCAGAGCGGGCTGAATTAATGGCGTTTCCAGATGGCGCAGCACAAGCCAATCCCGACATTTATTTACTGCGCCTACGGTATCCATTTTTTGTTCGCAAAGGGAGTGACTTTCGCTTGCGTGATTACCAACGGCAATCGGGCTTTGGTATTAATGCGCCAAGAGAATACATTGCCCATCAAATGCTTGCGCATATGGAGCTGTTATCAGCCTATGACTATACGCTTGAGAACGGCTTAAAAATGGTCGCGGCCGGCAGGCTTGATGCTTATGTTGTTGAGAGTGCTTCTGGTCATTATGCGGTGGAGCGATTGGCGCTTGAACAACAGCTTCAGGCGACAAGTGAAATCTTAATGGAGCGCTACACCCATATTCCCGTCAGTCGGCAGTTTTATCGCCATTACAAACCTCAAGTAGACAGTTTTTGGCGCGACTTAGCTACCGCCCGTGCAAGGGTATTAGCTGACGTTGACTAGCTAATACCAATTGAAACAAGCACTTTGAAGTAGCATGGGTATATAATGTTGTTATAACAATGACATTTCTGAGGCTAGCGATGACCACTACTTCACTATTCCTATCAAACCAACCTCCTTCTACTGGCTGGCAAGCGAACAACCTGATTCAAGTGATTGATGATCACATTCATGTCTACCTTGAGCCAGAAAGCTTGTACCCATTGCGTGACCTGCAGCGTGCAGGGCGAAAAATAGATGGCTTAGGTGTTAAACATATTCATTTTGACGGCGATGCTTGGTCGGCTGAACAGCAGTGGGCTGTGGCCCTTGGTTTTACCAGCATTGGTAAGCTGACCAATGTTGATTTTAGTGGCGAACAGCAAGCAGAGTTAAGCAAAAAACTGGCAGTGTATGCATGGGCGAGAGACTTAACCAACCAAACACCAGCAGAGCTTTATCCTTTATCGCTGGCAGAAAAGACGGTGACGTATCTGAGCGGGCTTGCTGGCGACAATATTTCAACCACAATTACTGCCGGTGAAGCGCTAGTTGAGCAAGGCTGGCTTGGTATTTACAACGTCGGTAAAGCCAGTGCTAACCCACCTTGTTTACTGGAAGTTGATTACAATCCAACAGGTGATAGCCAAGCGCCAGTTACCGCCTGTTTAGTGGGGAAAGGCATTACCTTTGACAGCGGTGGCTACTCAATTAAATCGAATGCCGGCATGTTTGATATGAAGTGTGACATGGGCGGTGCTGCGGTGGTGGCAGGTGCATTCGCACTGGCCATTGAACAAGGGCTGAACAAGCGCGTAAAACTGTACTTGTGCTGTGCCGAGAACATGATCAATGGCCATGCTTACAAGCTAGGTGATGTTATTCGCTATAAAAACGGTGTCACGATGGAAGTCGCCAATACCGATGCCGAAGGACGAATTGTACTTGCTGACGGCCTGTTAGCTGCGGGTGATACTGGCGCGCCATTGATCATTGACGCTGCTACGTTAACGGGGGCAGCGGTTAGTGCGACCGGTGGTGACTATTCGGCGCTGTTTTCACTGGATCAACAAACGGCAGATCAAGCCATTAACGTGGCTCGGGCGGTCAATGAACCCATTTGGCAATTACCGCTGGAACAATGGCACCAAACTAAATGCCCGTCGGCCTTTGCCGATACGGCCAACAGTCGACCAATTCCTGGAGGTGGCCCGGGCGGCGCAAGTAATGCGGCAGGTTTCTTGAGTCGCTTCGTACCGAACCAAGGCAAAGGTTGGTTACACTTTGATATTGCTGCGGCTTATCATGGAAAAGCAAATGAATTGTGGGCGGTGGGGGCAACCGGTTTGTCAATTGCGACTATTGCTCAGTTAGTGCTGGACGCTGAGTAAGCCTCAAAGCACTAGCCGATCAACAGGCAGCAGCTACATGGCTTGTGGTTGCTGTTTTAAAAAATCTGTCAGCCAAGTTTCTGCACTGTCGATATTGCTGAACACAAAAAATGGCATGCTACAGCTTGAGTAAATACGCCTGAGTTGCATTTGTTGGATGTCGGCATGGGCGTTTTCCAGTAACACAGTTGCATTGGCAACCATATTGTTTTTAGCGCGAAACTTGGTGATATCAACAATGTGGCTTTCTATTTCCGGTGTGAACACGCCATTACCGCGGTAAACCACCAGTGAAGCCCAAGGTTGGTGTTTCATTTCCAGCGTCAGATCAATCATGTCTTGATGATATTGCTCAATGGTTTGCTCGCCTGTTAGCCGCTGTACCTCGACCAGTAAAATATTACCTTTCTTGACCATTTTGTAGTAAGAATCGAGATGCTTGTTCATAACGCCCAGTCCACTTTTTGCCGGGCTATATCAATAGCAAGGTTTGACTTTCTTGCCAAGTAAGCAGATTTTTAGCAAGTTACAAGTTTTTTAAATTATTTATTATTCAAGTATTTATAATGGTTTAGAAATGTTGAAGCGCTCAATTACTTGATAGTCAACGCCATTGGCCGTGGACTTTGAAAGATATAAACTAAAACTTGAAATCGTGAGCACAATAGGTGGAATAAGCACGGAATTAATTTCTTTTTTACCTTCAACTTCCCCCTTTACTTTATCTTCAATTTTACTCTCAACTTTACTTTCACCAAAAGAGAGCTGACTCACTTTTCGGCTCAACGTAATGTGAGGGATAAATTCCCGCTCGGGTATTTTGATGCCTTGGCCTAGGGCTGCGTTAATTAACTGCTTGGCAAGTGCTGCCAGCCAGTGTGGTGTTATTTGCAGACCTGCGTAGAGTACTTTTGCTGTTTGAAATATCGCGAGATGATCGACTGTCAATGTTAGCGGCTGAGGTTGAATATTGGGGCGAGGTTTGGGGGACTGAATTTGGCTATTCGTTGCAGTCTCTTCGGCTGATAAGTTTGCTTTTGGTGGGGCAAATGTTGCTGCAACTTGGTTAATCGCGGTGAGTTGCTCGTCAGTGGCTTGACCAAGAAACGCCAGCGTAAGATGCAAATTCTTAGGGGGCGTAGGTTTTGGTAAAGACGGCAAAATACGCGCTTGCAATGCTGCTAAATCGTGCCTGCCACGCTCATCAATGTCTAACGCATAAAAGTATCGAGCCATAGTGTCTTTTATAAAACAGTGCCTTGTGCAACGCAAGCGTACGGCTTGATTATCGTATCAGGCGTTTTTCATGCCCTAATCCACTAATTTTGCAGCCAATACACTAGCTTTGACGATTTGGTGACAACTCGATGATATTTTGTGTTCGAATAATGAACAGGTGTTTGTGTGCTAAGACCGAGGAAAATGACTGAGGAATATGGCTGAGGGATATGACAGAGGAATACAGAGCTCAAGCGAGTCGTGCGTGACTCGCTTGGCATTATTCGAAAGGCTTACTGATCAGTTTATTAAAGGCGGAAACTGATTAGAAAGTGGCGAATTAAGTCGTCATAACGCTATTAATCGTTTCTGCTAAAGCGGGGAGGTACTGCTCAGCTTGCTCGAAGTCATATTCGCTCAAGGCGCGAGACAACTTGCTCTCTGTTTCATTAGGTAGCAGTGTACTGAGTTGTTTTCGTAAAACGCGCCATGTTTCCTGCGCGTCAGCGTCAAAATCAGTGACCTCTTCACACAGTTGTTGATAAAGCTTGTTGAGCGTAGCTGTGTCGTGTACTGGCTCTGCTGGTTGCGTCTCGTCGCTACTGAGTGGTGGTAGGCTAACTGATTGTATTGATGCGATGACGTTCGCCATTGCCTGCTCTGCGTTGCTAAGCTGAGCGCCATAGCTATGACCTTGCTCAATAATTTGCTCTAGCTGAGCCAGAGTTAACGACAGCTCAGTAGCGCCAATACTTGCTGTGACGCCTTTAAGCGTGTGGGTGGCGCGCACCGCGCCATCAATATCGTTAGTGGTGAGTAGTTGGCGAAGATGGCTAATCGCTTGACTGTGATTGGTCACAAACTTCTCGAGTAAGCTGAGGTAAAGTGGGATATTCCCCGCGATTCTTGCAAGCGCGCTTTCGGTGTCTAAGCCAGCTATTGCTGGTAATGGTGAAGTGTTTTCTGTCAGTGGTTGAGCGCTTGTTAAGCTCTTGTCGGCGACACCTGTCGTTGCGGCTATAGTGTCTGCGTTTATCCCTCTATCGGTCGTCAGTAGTTGATTTAGCGGTTGATTTTTCGGCGCGATCCAGTGGCTTAACATAGCGAATACTTCACTAGGTGATATTGGTTTAGTGAGGTGATCGTTCATGCCTGCCTCTAAACAGCGCTCGCGATCGCCTGCCATGGCATTGGCGGTCATGGCAATAATTGGCAAGCGTTCTTCGCCAATGTGCTCACGTATACGCATTGTTGCTTGGTAGCCATCCATGACCGGCATTTGAATATCCATGAGGACAACATCGTAGGGCAATATAGCCAAGCGCTCACTCTGTTTGTCCGCTTGTTCGTCAGTGTCCATATTAGCCAAAACTTTATCGACCGCTTGCTGACCATCAACGGCAGTATCAACATTGAGGTGTGCCATCTCCAGCAGTTCAGTGGCGATTTGTTGGTTGATTTCGTTGTCTTCTACCAGCAACACATTCGCCCCTCGAATGGCTTCGGTGGAGCTGATATCGAGCTTTTGTGTGGTGATTTGTTGAGTGACTTTCTCACTGCGCCCAAGTGCTTGTAAATTGGCATCAAGCAATGTTGATGCACTCACTGGTTTCGTTAAATAAGCGCTGATGGGTAAATTGTGACAGGCTGCCATCATCTCGTCGCGATCATACGCGGTCAGCATAATAAATTTCGGCGTGACCGAGTGGTGGTTGGCTAATATTTCCTTGATCAGCTCAGCGCCGTTTGTGTGTGGCATTTTCCAATCGGTTAACACAATATCAAAAGGTTGCTGATTTTCTACCGCGCGTTCAATGTGCTGTAAAGCATGCTCGGCTGACTCGGCAATCACGCTATTAAAGCCAATGCTTTGGGCGATGGTTTGCAATATTTCACGCGCGGCCATGCTGTCGTCAACAATCAACACTTTGATATCGGCAGCATCGGCGATGGCGAGTTTAGGTCTACTGACGGGTTCATCTGAGCGGTCAAATTGGGCCGTAAAACTGAACGTACTGCCTTTTTGATATTCACTCTCAACCCAAATTTCTCCCCCCATCATTTCGGTTAAGGTTTTGCAAATTGTTAAACCTAAACCTGTGCCGCCATATTTGCGAGTTGTTGAGGCATCCGCTTGACTGAATGATTTAAACAAGCGTTGCAGATGGGCTTCTGTCATACCGATACCGGTATCACTGACAGAGAATTGTAGCGTTAGCCCTTGTGCTGAGTCTTCTTTGGCCGCTATTTTGATGATGATTTCACCTTGCTCAGTAAATTTGACGGCGTTGCTCGCAAGGTTGATAAGAATTTGTCCTAATCGCAGTGAATCGCCGACTAGGCACGTCGGTAAGCCGGGGGCGAGATCAATTAATAGCTCAATCCCTTTTTGCTGGCTTTTTAAGGCGATGGTTTCAATAACATGATCGAGTGTTTCCGTGAGGTTAAACGGTGCTTGTTCGAGTGTTAATTTGCCTGCTTCAATTTTAGAAAAATCGAGAATATCATTAATAATTCCCAACAGCGCATCAGCCGAGCCGTGAATTTTATTAATGTAATCATGCTGTTTATCGGTGAGGTGAGTTTGCAGCGCCAAATAGCTCATACCGATAATAGCGTTCATGGGGGTGCGAATTTCATGGCTCATATTTGCCAAGAAATCACTTTTGGCTTTCGTGGCTTCTATCGCTGAATTTTTAGCCTGCTCTAGTGCGCGTTGCGCATCTTTACGAATCGTGATGTCGCGCACTGCGCCCGTGAAAAAGTGTGCACCTTCAAAGGTAAAGTCACTCACTGAAATACCAATATCAAAGGTTGAGCCATCGGCGCGTATACCGAGTTGATCAATGATATGGCCGTTAAACATGTCTTCTGGACTAATGTGATGAAACGGTAGCTCCATCAATAACGACAGCGGTTGACCAATAACTTGCGCTTTACTGTAGCCAAACATCAACTCTGCAGAAGGGCCAAAGCTGTCAATAATGCCTTGATCGTTGACTATGATGATTGCATCGGAAGCATTGTCGATAATGGTTTGGGTGCGGTCAATATTGCTTTGCAGCTCGCTCGTGCGCTCTGCAACTAAGCACTCAAGCTCTCCATGTGAGCGGCTTAATGCTGTCGTGGCGCGCGTGCCGAGTTTTAGCGTGAACAAAGTACAGCCGAATAGCAAACTCAGGGCAACACATAGCATACTGATAAGTGTGTATTTGAAAATGGTTAACAGCTGAACTGACTCTTCAAGGTCAACTTCAACTGCCATACCAATGTTCAAATCCGCATCCCAAAGCCAACTACCAACCACTTTGACGCCGCGATAATCGTTATAGCCAACTAGGTTACTGCTAGTGAAACCACGCGTTGCACTCTGTGCCATTTCGGTCAATGGCCACGACGCCATTGCTTGCGCGCTGTATTGCTCGGTGAGCAAGTTTTTTCCGGGATTGCGCAGTGGCAATGTGAGTATTGGCGACTGCTCAGCATTGATTAAGCCAATAGTTTTCAATTGATTTTCAAAACGCACGTTTGAAATAAGTCGCCCTTGTTGATTAAAGGCATAAGTTTCCCCTGTTCGACCCGTGAACCCCGTTGCCAATTGGTTGGAAAACTCTTCGCTCGGATCAAATGCCAGAGCAAGAATGGCAATGGTTTGGCCACCTATATCGGTAATGGGCACAGCAAAAAACAAACGCGTTTGATTGCTTTGGGTTGGCGTTGGGTTAGGTATTGGGCTAAGCACTTGGCTAGGCATTTGAATAGGTGGTAAGAATACTTGGTCACCTGCTAGCACGCCAGTGAGTTGCTCACCATAATACTGCGCCAGTGGGTGCTGTTTGCCTAATTCACTATTACCCATGGCGGATAAGCTCACCATGTCAGGGGAGAGAATATAGAACTCTTGTTGGCCCAACGTTTGGCTGCGGGTAGCAAAAAACTGGCGCAGTTGAGATTGCAGTGGTGAGCGAGTTAATGCCGCGGTACTGGTGTCAATCACGAGCAGTTGTTCAACCATAGCGACCAGATCACTGTGGCTGGATAGGCGACTAAGCAAGAGTCGCTCTTCGTCTATCCAGTTGTTCAATCGGCTGTGAGTTGACGCCAATAATGAGTTGAGATTATAGCCCAATACCTGTTTGGTCTTGTGTTCAGCATTGTTAATCACGATAAAGGCAATGAGCAGCAAAATAACGGCAAGCCCTACCAAGCCTGAGATCACCAAACGTTGAAAACGCGTTGAGCCAAAGCGTTCAGCCAAGCGTTTCTCATCACTGCGTAGCATTAACGTACTTACACCAGTGCCAATTAACAGTAAAACAAGTACTAATGCGATAGCGACATAGTAAAGCTCAAGGTTACTGACAGTAGCGCTCGCTTGGATTTGCGTTACATCGCTAGATTCCAGCCAATGTTGATTCTTTTTGATCAGCCGAGAGACATCGGTTACCGCGAGTACCTTGTTAATGATGCTAAGTAATTCTGGGTGCTGCTGGCCGACAAGAAAATGCAAAGGCTCTGGCGGGACGACTTCTTCATCAAGCATTTTTAAGTTGCGAATACCTGCTGCGGCGATTCGATCGCGCATCACGATTTGTGCGTCGAGCAGGGCGTCTGCTTGGCCTGACAATACGGCGTTAATCGACTGATCAACACTTTCGGTTGCCAGAATATTGGCCGCTGGAAAGCGATTGGTGAAATGTTCAACACTCACGTAGCCACGAGGAATGGCAATGGTGGCATTTGCTAAGTCGTCTAGCTGAGTGAGGTTCTTGTTTTCTTTGAGAACAAATATTTTTTCATGAATGAGGTAATACGGCCTGGAAAAATCGCCGAAGCGTTGTCTCGCTTGGGTCAAGTAAGCGTCTGGGATCAGGTCAATTTCACCTTTGGCTAGTGCTGACAGCAGGTCTTGCCACTGACCACTGACAATTTCAAACTTTAGCCCCGTTTGTGCCGCAATACTTTGCAGTAGCCCGCCTGCAATGCCGCCAAGCTCACCATTGTTTTGCTGAAAAATAAAAGGTGGCCAGTGCTCCACGCCTACTTTGATCGTGGTATTGGCCAACCAGTCACGCTCTTGTTGGTTCAATGTAAATAGCTTTCCTTGACCCTCAACCGCGGCGTGCTGTTGGTTGCGTCGGCTTTGTTCAAGGTGGTTTTTAAAGCCCAAACTGGCCGTCATAAAGGCGTCTTTAGACGCGAAGTAGTCGTCAGAATTGAGCACTTGCATAGCTTGCTGGCGCTTAGTTTGTTTTGCCAAATCAATGGCCTTGGCCTCTAATTCAAGCAGTTTTGCGTTGCTGATAGTCAATCGCTGGATAAATTCAGACTCACTGGCCTCAGGGTGGTGTTGCAACCTTGCGACTAAAATCTCCAGCTGAGGTTTGTGCTCGCGATAACGGGCTAACCACTTTTGCTCTCCTGTAAACACATAACTCAGCACAGACGAGGTTAGCACTTCATCAAGGTATTTTAATTCGGTCGCAATCGCTTGTGCTTTGCGGTTGCCGTGGTCAAAGTGCTTTGTTGATGCCGTGATAGGCAGAGTGTCGGCAGTAGTGTTGCTATTAAGGTGGGGGGCTGGTTGGTGCTCAAGCCGATCATGGGCAAATGCCAAATTGCCGGAGAAAACACCGAGCAATAATAGGGTAAAGACCATCCATTGCGGCCGACAACGAATGCAAGCCAAGCTATGCGAGCCACGGGAAACTGCGGCAAATAGGCTGTTGAGCATGGTGATTGGCTTCCTTAATAATTCAAGAGTCGTTACAATTTGGAACGGAGACTAGTTCCCAGTATAACAGGGCGGGCAATTGGGAAGAAATGACAATTACCGTCACTTTTTAATTTAGATCAACTTCTTGAATTGTTCGTAAAATCGGCAGTTGTGCCAATTGATGAGCAATAAACAAAGCGTGAATATTTTGCCAAGCTTTCCTATCGAGCAAATTAAAGCCGAGTTTCTTACGGCGTTAAACCAGCATCAAACCATTATTTTATCGGCGCCTCCCGGTGCTGGTAAATCAACGGTATTACCCCTTTGGCTGCTAGCAACGCCGATGGCAGATAACACCATTTACCTGCTACAACCTCGGCGTGTTGCGGCCAAAAACATTGCTATTTACTTAGCGAGCCAGCTCGGCGAGTCGGTGGGGCAAACGGTCGGTTATCGCCTGCGAAACGATAGTAAAGTATCTGCCCAAACTAAGCTCGAAGTCATCACCGAAGGTATTTTAATTCAGCTGTTACAGCAAGATCCTGAACTTGCTCAGGCGAGTTTAATTTTGTTTGATGAATTTCACGAACGCTCGGTGCAGGGCGATATGGCGTTTGCATTGGCAAGAGACTGCCAGCAAGGTCTGCGTGAAGACCTCACGATAGTGCTGATGTCGGCAACGTTATCAACCGAGCAGCTAACGGCGCAACTGCCAGATGCCGTCAGTTTGTATTCACAGGGGCGCAGTTATCCGGTTTCTACTCAGTTTTTTCCCGTGCCCAATCAAGTGTTTTGGCGTGATCATGCACTGAACGTTATTCGCCAACACGCCTTGCATCACCAAGGTTCCACGTTAGTCTTTTTACCGGGTGTCGCGGATATTCGATACCTATTTGACCAGCTGAGTGACCAGCCTCAAGCACTGCCAGCAGATCTGATTATCGAACCATTATTTGGTGACCAATCACTGGCCGAGCAACAACGGGCAATGCAAGCGGTAACAGGGCAACGAAAAATTGTATTGGCAACCAACATCGCCGAAACCAGTTTAACCATAGATGGCATTACCTTAGTGATTGACGCGGGCTTTGAAAAAGTCGCCCGCTACGATGTGCAAACCATGACCAATCAACTGACTCAGCAAGCAATTAGTAAAGCGTCAGCAATTCAACGAGCAGGCCGAGCAGGGCGATTGGCACCGGGGCACTGTATTCGCTTGTACGGCGAAGAAGACTTTCAACGTCGTCCAGAGCAAGCAGCGCCAGCGATTTTGCAATCAGATTTACTTCCTGTGTTGATGGAAGCTGCCCGTTGGGGTGTGTCAGCACTGACTGAGCTGCCCTTGTTGGATCAACCTAACCAAGCGTTGACTAACCAAGGCTGGCAAGCGTTAGCACAACTTAACATTGTCGATGAACAGCAAAAACTCACCAAACACGGCCAGCAAGTGGCTCAGTTGAGTTGCCATCCAAGATTTGCCCATATGCTAGTGGCGGCTAAAAGTATCGCAGCCGAAACGGACGACTTGAGGGTATTGAATTTAGCTTGTTTGTTGGCCGCGTTATTAGAAGAGCGAGATATTCTCAGCCGTGAAGCCAGTCGTGACAATGCGGATATTGGCGTGCGCGTTGATTTAATTGTCAGCAAAAATCGCGCAGGTAAAACGCATGGCGCTATTGCTCGTATTGTGCAACAGGCCAAGCAATTGGCGCGACAACTAGGGCATACATGGCAGGGGCAAGTAGCCCGTGAATCTTCAGGGTTACTCTTGGCATTCGCTTACCCAGAGCGCATTGCGAAAAAACGCAGTCAGCAGTCAAGTTACCTCTCTAGCGCAGGCAAAGGGCTAACCTTATCTGATAGTGACTCGCTTTGTGATGAGACGTTTATTGTCGCGGCGAACACCGTCAAACTTGGCAATGAGCAACGAATTTCACTGGCGGCACCTGTGAATTTAGCCGTGTTAGAAGAATGGCAGGTGGTTGAAATCATCGCCCGCGAAGAATTGAATTATAACGAGCAAAAAGATGCGATTAGCGCCAGTATCAAGCGTTATTTAGGGGCTATTGTACTGGCGGAGCAAACTAGTCAAACCCAGTTAACCCCGGAACTTATTACTGCCATGTGGCATCAGCAATTGGCGAAAAAAGGACTGGCATGGCTCACGTTTTCTGACGATGTGAAAGCCTTGCTGGCGCGTATTCGTTGGTTGGCAGCAAATGCCCCTGAGCTATCCATTCCTTGCATGGATGATAGCTGGTTACTGGCTAATTTAGCGGAATGGTTTGATCCTTACGTTGGCGATATTAAGAAAAAGTCGGCTCTACTGGCATTAGACTTTATGACGATGCTGCATTCGGTATTGGATTATCAGCAACAACAAGCGCTGGAACACTTTGCGCCACTAGCCTTTGTGGGGCCGACCGGGCGCAAATGCCCGATTCGATATCCAAGCGATTCAACCAGTGCGCTAGTAGGAAAATCGCCAATCGTGTCACTGCCAATGCAGGAAGTGTATGGCCTATCTGACTCACCACAAGTTGGCGATAGCACTCAAGTTACACAAGGCAACGGTATTAACCTGACGCTTGAACTGTTATCACCCGCCGGTCGACCATTGCAAGTTACGCAAGATCTGGCTGGCTTCTGGCAAGGCAGTTATCAACAAGTGCAAAAAGAAATGAAGGGTAGATACCCAAAACACTTCTGGCCTGATGATCCTGCTAATGCCCAGGCCACCAATAAAACGAAGCGATTTATGTAACAGAAAGTAGCGGCTAATTAGGCGGACTCGTTTGGCCTTAATACTGGGTCATGGTTATGTATGGAGGATATAACCTGTGCCTCTGAGCCTTTTAATTCTCGCTGAATGATTAAGTATTTATTTCATTTGGCAGAAATATGAAGGTAAAAATGAGCGCTAGGTGTCCGTTTGCTCTTTAGTGTTAACAGTGAAGAGCAAACGGCATGAGTGTTATCGTTATAAGTGTTAACGGTTTAAAGACTTCCAAAAGATAACTTTATCATCGCCTTTATCGTAATAGTCAGGCACGGTCGCGATTTTTTGATAGCCAAGTTTGGGGTAAAACCGTCGAGTTAATTCATATGCTGGCAGGCTAGATGTTTCAACCAGCAAAATCCTCGTTTGCATACTGCGAAGCTTCGTTTCAGTCGCAAACATCAATTGTGAACCGACACCTTGTCCCTGATGGGATTTGGCGACAGCGATCATTAATAAATTCCAGGTTCCTGCTGTCATTTGCTCTGGCGCGCTATAGGCTACACCAACAACTTCACCCTGTTTGCACTCGGCGACAAGCCAATACTCAGGTGTTTGCTGCGAGAAGTAGCCATGGCTCATTTCGTCCAGATAATGGGCCGGAAACAGTTGGTTTTCTGCGATAATCTGTTTGATTGTTGGTAGATCGGCTGTTGACATTGCGCGAATATTGATAGTTTTTTTCACTGTGTTGTACTCAAATTTAAGGTATGAAAAACCGCTCAAAAAGCATCAAGTTTTTGAGGGAAAGAAGGCTAGTAAACTAATCGCTCAGTAGCAGTGGTTTACTAGTAATTGATGACAATCGCGTTCAAAAAATTACCAAGTTGACGAGTGAAAATGCTGCGCCATGGATGCGCGCAACAAAAGAAAATATATCCGATAGTTTGGTATTTCACAATGCTCAGCGAAGTCAAAGTAATGAGCCAACGCAATTTGCATGCAGATTGCGGCATAAGTTGTAATGGAAGCGCTGATGTACGTTGTCTGTGAGTGGCGAAATAGAGAATGCTAACTAGCGCCTGTTAACCCGTAAACTTAAATGATTTTGCTATATCGCTTATGCAATATCTCAACCCGTTCAATATATACCTGAGTTTCGGCATATGGCGGAATGCCGTTGTACTTCTCTACTGAGCCTTCGCCAGCGTTATATGCGGCGGCAACCATGCGAATATTACCGTAGTATTTCTTTGTCAACTTGGCGAGGTGTTTCACGCCACCACGAATATTTTGCTGCGGATCAAATGGGTTGACCACGCCAAGTTCGCGCGCAGTCGCTGGCATTAACTGCATTAACCCCTGTGCACCTTGCTTGGAAATCACATCTTTGCGAAAGTGCGATTCGGCATGAATAATGGCGCGTACGAGATTGGCATCCACTTGGTAGTAGTCAGCCATGCCTTCGATTTCTTTGTAGTAGGCGTATGGGTAGAGCTTAGTTTCTAGCCAGTCAATTTCGGAATAAACGCCACAGGCATAGCAGCCAAATTTGACGGTTTCGTAATAAGTATCGACAGGCTCAATGTCAGAAAACGACAGCACGCCTTGCTCAGAGTGGTAGCGATAAACACTTTCTTCTGCCTTAGCACTGCTGGCGGCCAGCGCGCTTGCTGCTATCAGCAAGGTCGAATAACTAGATTTTAATCTGAATTGGAACCTGCACATGGTTTTGCGGATATTCCCTTATCAACAGCTAACACGCCACACCATCATCAAACGCGCTTCGCTTTTGTGAGAGTTTTTATAATTATTGAATTAACATACTGTTTTTTGATGTAAATGTCTAAATAACCAACACATTTAGCCGTTTGGCTGCGCAGCGAATAACCGTCGTTAATGTTATGACATTGTTAGGTGGTGATTTACAGCAGCGTTTTACGCCTATTTGCGCTATGATCCCGACTTAGACAACTGCTTAGCGAACTACTTAGAGAATCCCATCTTGCCAACACACAACACAGCTCAAACACCTGCCCAAAATGCCGCCACAGGAAAGCGCCTGAATAAATTTATCAGTGAATCGGGTTTTTGCTCGCGCCGTGAAGCGGATAAATTAATTGAGCAACAGCGAGTGACGATAAACGGCAAGCTACCGGAGTTGGGAACAAAGGTACAAGATGGCGACCAAGTGGCCGTTGATGGCAAGCCAATAGCCGCCAGTGCTGAGAATAAATCGGATCGTATTTATATCGCTTATCACAAGCCGATAGGGGTGATTTGTACCACTGAGCGCCAAGTGCGCGGCAATATCGTTGATGCCATTGGTCATCAAGCGCGAATTTTTCCCATTGGCCGTTTAGATAAACCCTCGGAAGGGCTGATTTTTCTGACCAGTGATGGCGATATTGTCAATAAGATCTTACGTGCTGAAAATGCCCACGATAAAGAGTATATCGTCACGGTAGACAAGCCGATCAGTGAACGCTTTGTTGAGCGTATGTCGCGCGGCGTGCCTATTTTAGGGACGATTACCAACCCTTGCCGCGTTGAACCCGTCAGTCGTTTTGTTTTTAAGATCACCTTAACCCAAGGCTTAAACCGACAAATTCGCCGTATGTGTGAATACTTGGGTTATGAAGTGACTAAGCTCAAGCGCGTGCGCATTATGAATGTTGATTTAACCGGCTTAAAGCCGGGGCAATGGCGCAACTTAACTAAAGACGAGCTAGCGCAAATTAATAGTGCGGTAAAAGACTCGCGTAAAACCTCACTGAAAGCCGAGCAGGCGGAAAGCGAAGGCAAGGGAATTAAAAGAAGCAGAAGCGATAAAAGTCGCCCAAATGCTAACAAAGTCAAAACAGATAAAGCCACTCAAAAACCCAGTGCCCAAAGAACAAATCTAGACACGCGTGATGCTGGCGCATCGAATAAGCCACAGCACAAGCCGAAAAATGAAGATCGCAGCGGTAAAAAGCCAGCAGCGTATACGAATCGCAAAGACGCCAAGCACACTGCCAAACGAGATCATCAATCAGCGAGACCTATTCGCGATAGCGAACAGCCAAGAAAAAACCGTGCTGAAAAGCCTAAGCCAATTAGCACTAAAAGCAACACTTATCGCATCGATAACCCTAAACTCAAAGCCAGTAAAAAAACTGATAACGAAGTCAATGAAACGGGTAACAATGCAGGTAATAAAAAGCGTTTATCCCTCGGTCGAAAAAAGTAATCACGCTGAAACTAATAAGGCTATGGTAGGTCAATAACGGTTTTAGCTATTCATCAAATTTCTGCTGAAAATAAATTCTTAGATTCACATAGTCAGTGGCTTGTCTGTTATTTTGTTGATTGGATATATCGACTAATGGATGAGGGCCCGTATGCACGTTCCAGAAAAATGGCGAATTCAAGCGCCGAGTGATATTGCTGACATTATCAATCGATACAGCTTTGCGACTGTCGTTTCCCCCAGCTTAGACGCCACACATGTACCGCTAATATACGACCAAGCACAAAACTGCTTAATCGGTCATATCGCCCGCAATAATCCCCATAAAAAAGTGGCCGAAAACTCTGATGTGTTGGCAATATTCCATGGCCCACACGACTATATCGACCCGACTTGGTATCAAAGTAAACCTGCCGTACCCACATGGAATTATGTTGCTGTGCATGTTCATGGCAGCTTGCACTGGCTTGATGAGGTGCAAACCATAGAAGCGGTTCAACAGTTAGTTCAAAAATATCAGCCTGCGCTATTACACGAGCAAGAGTTAGACGAACAAGCATTGGATGAACAAGCGCTAAATACTGATAGCCAACTCACCATGCCGCTGGATTACCAGCATAAACTCGCTAAAGGCATTATCGGTTTTTGCATTGATATCGACCGCGTCGAAGCTAAGGCCAAGCTCGGGCAACATCGCAGCCAAGCGGATCAACTGGGGACAGTGAAAGGGTTAATGAATAGCAAGAGCCCAGACGCTCAGCAGCTACTCGCGATTATGGAGCAGCTTTCACTGGGGCTTGGTAAGTAGCATATAACTAATCAATTCTTGCTCAACTCTATTTTGAGTCCGTAAATTGTTAACAACAATATTGCTACTGGTTCAACAAGTTCGCAGGTGAGTATTGATCCGTTAGCAATGGTGTATCACTAGGCCAGTCTTGCTTGTCAGTAAAGCTGTTAAATACTTTGAGAATGTTAACGTCGTAAGGGCGCAAGCGATCGTGAAGTGATGCCAAGTTTGCTTCTAGCTGATTTGGCTTGGGTAAGCCATTTTTCGTGGTTAAAATGATGCGGTTGTCATTCTTATTGTTTTTTACTTGGTAAAAGTCACCAAACACGGCTTGGTAAGTTGCTGATTCATAATCATATAAATCGCTAATAGAAAAAGTGTTAGCGGTGATCACCCCATTTGCGGACAGCAGCGCTTTGGTTTCCTGTAAAAACTCTTTCGTCATCAAGTGTTCGGGAATATAGTCGCCATTAAAAGCGTCTAAAATAATCCAGTCGTACTGCTGTTTTTTCAGCAATGCGCGCTTGATAAAAATACGGCCGTCTTTAACTTGGCTGGTAACCTGATCATTTTCAACGAAACTAAAATACTGGCGAGCCACTTTGATCACGGCTGGGTCTATTTCAACGTTTTCAATTTCTGCAGTGGGTAGCAATTGGTGCAGGGTGTTCGACATAGTACCGCCCCCTAAACCGACAATTAAAATACGCTCTGGGTTGGGGTTCACTATCATGCCGGAGAACATTAATTTGGTGTAATTGAACACCAATCGATTTGGCTCCGATTTCAGAAAACAGCTTTGATTGGTTTTCTTGCTCTTGACATTGAATTTAAGACAGCGAAGGTTGCCTGTGTCTTCTACCAAAATATTGCGATACAAGGATCTTTCTTGGTGAATCACTTTTGCTTGCACGGCATGACCTGCTAAGCCAAGCACTAAGAGCAAACTCGCAACGTAAACACTAACTTTCATGAATCACCTCGGCTGCACTGTTATTGGATGTTTGCTGAGCGGCTTTCTGGCAGGTAATGGCCACACTACCGAGTGCCACCAGCAGCAAACTGTAACTGACAATCAAGGTATTTACTTCAAACCACAAGACGAAATAGAAGGAAGTGAATATTGTGCCAAGCGCTGAGCCTAACGTACTAACAAAATAGAGAATACCCGCCACTTGGCCACTTTGTTCTTTATTGGTAACCAGTAAACGCACTGAATAAGGTGAAATCATACCAAGTACTATGGTTGGTAGCAGAAATAAGGCACTTGCTGCGGCAAGCGAGCCATAGCGGCTGTCCTCTATCGCCACAAATATCCACTCCATTATCGGGTTTGCCCACAGGGCAATGGGCAATACCAACACACCGGCAATGATAAAAATAATCCCGTAGCGGCTAAGGTTAGCATCACGGGTTGATAGCTTACCGCCATATAAGTAGCCAATCGACAGGCTCAGCATAAACACAGTAATAATGCTGCCCCAAATATGCACGCTGCTGCCAAAAAATGGTGCGAGAATACGACCACCAAGCAGCTCTACCCCCATAATCGAAAAACCACTGCAAAAGGCGAGCAGGTAAATCAGTGGGTTTTGCCAAGCGGCGCGAGGTGGAGTGTTTATTGATGAAGAAGCCGGCGTGCTTGCGCTAGACGTATGCGGCATAGCTGAGTCTCATTGGTGGGTATTTAGTCAATAAGACTATCGTATAGATATACCCATGCTACTTCAAGATGCTTGATTTCAGCGCTGTCACAGGGACTCAATATCCAGGCGCAGCTTGCCGGAATGGTCACTCCCTTTCAATAAGCTGCAACGCAGAGAGTGAGTTCCTGTGAAGCGCCACCTAACTTAAAAAAATGGGTTGGAATTAAAAGCGATTTATTTAGGGTGTGTTGATCTTTCGAGATTGAATTTTGTTCAATCTAAACGCTTTCTGATCGCGACGCTCGCTTTGTCGCATAGTCGTTCTATGTAAAAAGCGAGCAACAATGAGCAGGAAGCGTTTAGATGAACCCGCAGGGCAGCGCCTGTTTGAATTTTCTACTGTGTTGGCACTTATTTATGGAGAATGCCTACACTGCACAAGTGCCGCCTTGTATAAAACCCAAACAGGCTGCTGCAAAAACAACCCTGAAAGATCAACACGCCCTAGTGTTATTGATTTTACTTTCTATGTAAAAAAGGGAGCATGAAACCAAACCTGTGCCGAAATCGCTTTTAATTTCAACTGAAACAAGTGCTTTGAAGTAGCATGGGTATTTACAGATTGCTGGCTAGTCAGCAATCTGTGTTTTTCCGTAGGTCAGTACCAGTAGGTAGGTATTTGTTGGTAAGGGCTTGTTACAACAAAGGTTTTAGGAAGCGCGCTGTATGCGAGCTTGGATGCTCTGCGACTTGCTCTGGGCTACCAGTAACCAGAATTTCTCCGCCACCAGAGCCACCTTCTGGGCCAAGATCAACAATCCAGTCTGCGGTTTTCACCACGTCTAAATTATGCTCAATCACTACTATGGTGTTGCCGTGATCACGCAGGCGGTGGATAACTTGCAATAGTTGTTTAATGTCGTGGAAATGCAAACCCGTTGTCGGCTCATCCAAGATATACAAGGTTTTACCTGTGTCGCGTTTGGACAGCTCTTTGGCGAGTTTCACGCGCTGCGCTTCACCACCCGATAGCGTTGTGGCCGACTGGCCAAGCGTGATATAGCTTAAACCGACGTCCATTAAGGTTTGTAGTTTGCGCTTCACCGCTGGAATGGCATTGAAGAACTCAAGGGCGTCTTCGATGGTCATATCCAGTACTTCGTGAATACTCTTGCCTTTGTATTTTACTTCCAGCGTTTCGCGGTTGTAGCGCTTACCTTTACACTCGTCACACGGTACGTAAACGTCTGGCAAAAAGTGCATTTCCACTTTAATCACACCATCACCTTGGCACGCTTCACAGCGACCGCCCTTGACATTAAAGCTAAAACGCCCCGGCTTGTAACCGCGCGAGCGAGACTCTTGTGTCGCCGCAAAAATATCACGCACAGCGGTGAAAATACCTGTGTAGGTCGCAGGGTTTGAGCGCGGTGTACGACCAATCGGGCTTTGGTCAATATCAATGACTTTATCGAGCTGATCTAAGCCTTCAATTGACTTGTAAGGCGATGGCTCCTGCGTAGTGGCATTATTGAGCTCGGTATGGGCAATTTTATACAAGGTATCATTGATAAGTGTCGATTTACCTGAGCCGGAAACCCCAGTAATACAGGTCATTAGGCCAACGGGGATAGTTAAATCAACATTCTTGAGGTTGTTACCTGTCGCACCTTTTAACTCAACCACGGCTTTTTTATCAAATGGTGTGCGTTTTTTCGGTACTTCAATCAGCTCTTTACCTGAAAGGTATTTACCCGTTAGTGAGTGCTCATTATTGACAATGTCTTCCAGCGTACCGGAAGCGATCACTTCACCACCATGGACACCAGCACCCGGGCCAATATCGATAACGTGGTCTGCTTCGCGAATGGCATCTTCATCATGCTCAACCACAATCACAGTGTTACCTAAATCACGCAGATGAGTTAAGGTGCCAAGTAAACGCTCGTTATCACGCTGATGCAAACCGATAGAGGGTTCATCCAGCACGTACATAACGCCCACTAAGCCAGCACCAATTTGGCTCGCTAAGCGAATGCGCTGGGCTTCACCACCGGAAAGCGTGTCGGCACTGCGTGATAGGTTTAGATAGTTCAAGCCAACGTTGACCAAGAAGCCTAAGCGATCGTTGATTTCTTTTAAAATTTTCTCGGCAATTGCGCCTTTTTGCCCCGTTAAATTGAGCTGCTGGAAAAAAGCGAGGGCATCAGCAGTGGAAAGTTCCGCAATATCTTGCAGTGGCTGCTCACCTACAAATACGTTACGCGCTTCAAGGCGTAATCGCGAGCCACCACAGTCGCCACAATGTTGGCTGTTAAGGTATTTCGCCAGCTCTTCACGCACTGCATTCGATTCAGTTTCTTTGTAGCGGCGCTGCATATTGTTCAAAATACCTTCGAACGGGTGATTGCGCACCACAATATCGCCGCGATCATTCATATACTTGAACTCAATCGTTTCTTTGCCACTGCCGTACAATACGAGTTTGCGGATTTTTTCCGGGAGCTCTTCAAATGGCGTATCAACCGTAAATTGGTAATGATCGGCTAGGGCTTGCAGCATTTGGAAGTAGTAAAAATTGCGTTTGTCCCAACCGCGAATCGCGCCACCAGCCAGGCTAAGCTCAGGGTTAGTGATCACGCGATTAGGGTCAAAGAACTGCTGAATACCTAACCCATCACAGGTTTGACAAGCGCCAGCTGGGTTGTTGAATGAGAATAAACGCGGCTCCAACTCCTGCATGCTGTAACCACAGTGAGGACAGGCAAAGTTAGCCGAGAATAGCAGCTCTTCGCGATCAGGCTCGTCCATAAAAGCGACTTTGGCGGTGCCAGCGGTCAGCTCTAATGCCGTTTCGAATGATTCCGACAAGCGTAGCTGAATATCGTCACGTACTTTTAAGCGGTCCACCACGACTTCAATGGTGTGCTTTTTGTGTAGTTCTAACGTCGGTGGATCAGACAGATCACAGACTTCGCCATCAATACGCGCGCGAATGTAGCCTTGAGCGGCAAGGTTATCGAGCAGTTTTACATGCTCACCTTTACGGTTTTGCAGCACAGGCGCAAGGATCATCACCTTTGTGCCTTCATCTAACGACAATACTTTGTCTACCATTTGTGACACGGTTTGCGCCGCGAGTGGTTCATAATGGGTTGGGCAACGTGGCTCGCCAACCCGGGCGTAAAGCAAGCGCAAGTAATCGTAGATTTCGGTGATGGTGCCGACCGTCGAACGCGGGTTGTGGGAGGTGGATTTCTGCTCAATAGAAATTGCGGGTGATAAGCCTTCAATGTGATCAACATCAGGCTTTTCCATTAAGGATAAGAATTGGCGAGCGTAAGCAGAAAGTGATTCAACATAGCGGCGCTGCCCTTCGGCATACAGTGTATCGAACGCCAATGATGATTTACCCGAACCAGATAAACCTGTGATAACAATGAGTTTATCGCGAGGAATTTCTAAATTGATGTTCTTGAGATTATGAGTACGAGCGCCTCTTACTTCAATGTTTTGCATTAACCAATCCACAACCTAAATTTAATCGCTCATTATTGCATATAAAGGCGGCAAAGTTGATCTGAAATATCAATGAAACTTATGGATTATCTTTGTGGCGGGGGCATTGGCTGTTTACATAGAGACTGTTGCGCAAAAGATCTAGTGGGTGATCGACTAAGTTATTGATTTGGTTATGGAGTAGGCTGTTGGCTAGACAAACTTGTATCGCCTCGTTATAACAGGGGGATAAAGCGTTAACAAATTCGTTGAATTCACGATAATAAAAACAAGCGATAACCATGAACTTATATATTCAATCGAAAAAAAGCTACAAGGTAAAACATCCTGTTTGCACGCGCAACGTATTAAAATCTGCATTTGTCAGTTTGGTATTGCTAGCCAATGTAGCCACGGCTCATCGTTCTTCAGCCCTTGATTTAGCAACCTTTACTGAAACGGCCACAATTCCTCAGTTACATCAGAAAATGAAAACAGGTGAGCTAAGCAGTGAGGCGCTGGTGCGTTTTTATTTGGATCGAATTGCCGCCATTGATGACAGCGGCCCCATGCTTAACACGGTTGTGCAATTGAACGCGAATGCACTGGCGCAAGCTAAAGCTTTTGATCAGCGCTTAAAAAGTGGTGGTTTAGTGGGGGCAATGCACGGTATTCCGGTATTGCTCAAAGACAACATAGACACCACCGATGGTATGGCCAATACCGCAGGGTCGCTCGCGCTTGCCAATAACTTTCCGAAACAAGAGGCCTTTTTAGTCACCCAGTTAAAAAAAGCGGGCGCGATTATTTTAGGTAAAGCGAATCTCAGCGAGTGGGCAAATTTTAGAAGTGATAAAGCCAGCAGTGGCTGGACTAGCCTTTATGGTCAAACGAAAAACCCTTACGATTTAACACGCAATCCTTGTGGTTCAAGCGCTGGCTCAGGAGCGGCCATTGCCGCTAACCTTGCTACGGTCGCGGTCGGGACTGAAACCGATGGGTCAATAACGTGCCCGTCAGCGGTCAATGGGGTGGTCGGCATTAAGCCAACCATAGGGACGGTGAGCCGCCAAGGCATTATTCCCATTGCCTTTAGCCAAGATACGGCAGGGCCAATGGCGCGCAATGTGGTTAACGCTCAGATCGCACTAGCAGCAATGACGGGATTTGATCGGCAAGATCCTGCACCAGTAAAAATTGATGATAAAACGCAAACATTCGCGAAAAACAGTAGTCAAGGCAAGCGTATCGGTGTGTTGCGTCAGCTTAGTGGCTATCACCGAGATGTTGACCAATTGTTTGAGGAGGCTATCAAACAGCTTGAAGCGCAAGGCGCGGTTATTGTTGATGACTTAGCGTTCGATGAAGGCGTCAGCTGGGGCGCTCAAGAATATGACGTGTTACTTTATGAGTTTAAAGACGGGATTAATCACTACCTTAAAGGTACAGCACAAGGTTTGCCTAAGTCGCTAGCTGAGCTGATTGAATTTAATAACAAGCACAGTGATAAAACCATGCCGTATTTCGATCAGGAAATTTTTATCAGTGCTCAAGAAAAAGGTGATTTAACCAGCGAAGCATACCTAACGGCGCGCAAGCACGCGAAAGAAATGAGCCAAGCTAAAGGTATCGATAAGCTGCTAGAAACCCATCAATTAGACGTGCTTATTGCGCCAACCACGGGGCCAGCGTGGAAAACAGACTTAGTCAATGGCGATAACTTCTCAGGCTCTGCCTCATCACCTGCTGCTGTCGCAGGCTACCCACATATTACCGTGCCTATGGGATATGTGAGTGGTTTACCTGTGGGTTTATCGCTATTTGGGGCAAAGTTGGCGGAACCTGTATTGATCGATGTTGCTTATGCTTACGAGCAGGCGACTTTACACCGCAAGCCACCTAAGTTTACTGGGCGATAGTTCATTGTATAAAACTTTATGCAACAATGTTTATCGCTTGGTGGCGTTTGGATTAGGTAACAAGCTGTATCCTTTGGTGGTGTGGTATCATACGCCGTGGTAGAATCTGCCGCCTTATTAACCCTAAGTTAAACCTTAACCTGTCAACTTTCGTTAACTGATTTATGAGTGCTTCTGGACTAAATTCCCTCGAAAAAAAGGCGGCGTTTTCACTGGCAACCGTCTTTGGCCTGCGTATGTTGGGCCTGTTTATGATCTTACCTGTGTTTGCCATTTATGGGCCAGAGCTTACCGGCTTTTCACCAATTTGGCTGGGGTTGGCGATTGGTGCTTACGGGTTAACGCAAGCACTGCTACAAATTCCAATGGGCATACTTTCCGATAAGTTTGGTCGCAAGCCTATTATCATGGGGGGCTTAGTGGTATTTGCCATTGGTAGCGTGGTTGCCGCGATGTCTGACTCGATTTATGGCGTAGTGCTTGGCCGTGCATTGCAAGGTATGGGGGCAATCGCAAGTGCCATTTTAGCGCTAGCCGCCGACCTCACGCGTGAGGAGCAGCGGCCTAAAGTAATGGCGACGATTGGCATGTTTATCGGTTTATCCTTCACATTGGCGCTCGTTGTCGGGCCATTAGTGGGGGAAAGTTACGGCTTGAGTGGGCTTTTTTGGTTTACTGGCATCTTAACGATTTTCGCCATGCTGATGATCCTGTTTATGGTGCCAAATTCTGTGCACAAAGCGCCAAAAGGCGATAATGTCGCTATGCTCGACCAACTGGGTAGCTTGGCTAAGCATCCGCAACTGGCGCGCCTGAACATCGGTGTTTTCGTCTTGCATATGGCATTAACCGCTTGTTTTATTTACTTACCGACGCGCTTGGTCGAAAGCGGCGTAGCGCTTGAACAACACTGGCGTTTATACCTGCCAACCTTACTGTGTTCATTTTTCTTGATGGTGCCGTTTATGATCATTGGCATCAAAAAAGGTAAAGAAAAAGAAATGTTTTTGGCGGCGATCACCTTACTAGCGTTGACCTTGCTGATGTTTGGGGTGCTTGCGAATACAACCACTACGCTCGTGGTGTTAATTCTGCTGTTCTTTGTTGCCTTTAATTATTTAGAAGCAACGATGCCATCCATTCTATCGCGTATTGCCCCAGCTGGCGTTAAAGGCAGTGCCATGGGGATTTTCTCGTCGAGTCAGTTTTTTGGAGCGTTTGCGGGTGGTGCGATTGGCGGCTGGCTTGCCAATAGCTTTGATGCCACTGTGGTGTTTTTAGTGATGGCCTTAATTGTTGGTGTTTGGCTGGTGGCTGCCAGTGGTATGAAACGTCAGGCAAAATCGAAAAGTTTCAGTTTTGCTGCGCAATTTAGCTCAGAGCAACAAGCTGATGAAGTGGCTGAGCAACTCGTTAATATGCCCGGTGTAGTGGAAGCTACCTTAGTGTATTCAGAAGCCGTTGCCTACCTAAAGCTAGATGACAAAGTGGCTGATATTAAAGAAATTAAAGCGCTGTTAAACGCTTAATTGCAGAGCTTTGCTGATCTGGTAATACTCGGTAGTACGGCTAGGTATGACTACTTGCCATTGCCACGAACATTTCGACCAAGCCATCCAAGGGGATGGCTTGGTTGTTTATAGAGCCTCATTAGGCGCTCATTTGCTTAATAAATCGCGACAACATAGCCCGTTTGTTGTTTTACTCCAAGGTTAAGTGAAAAGTCGTCATCGACGGTTAGACCAATCAATGCTCTACCAAGTGGCGCTGCTGGGGTGATCACATAAATTTTTTGACTGTGCTCTGGTTGCGTATGCTCTAGTTGCGTTGGCGGATCGTTTGCTAGCGTTATGCAAGTGCCAGCGGCACAAGGTAGCAAGTAAAAATGCTTTGTGGCGCTCTCGCTGTCTGTCGATGCCGAGTCGTAAGCTAACGAAAACAAAGCACCGATATTGATCACCTCACTTTCCTCAACGGCTTGTTCTTTTAGCTGTTGCAATTGGCTTTTCAATTCGGCAATTCGTTTACTTTGCCCTTCAGCCAAATAAGCTGCTTCAATTGCTAGCGTATCGTACTGCGTTTCGGCTTTTGATTGATCATCAATTGCCGCGTTGTGCGCTTGTGTTGCCGCAGCCAATGCTTGCGTTAACAGGGCCTCAATGGCAGCTTGTACTCTGGTCAAAATATCTTTTTTATTCATGCACTTAACTTGATGAAAATAGTTATCATTTTTACTTGTGAAAATTTAATCTGACAGGTGTCAAAATAAGCTTGAGTTTTAGTTTTAGCATGCGTATTTTAAATAATAAAGTGGTATCAGCCTAACGTAAAAAGTGACTTAACTATGACAACTGCAACGACAACCGCAACTCAATACCCTCATATGCTTGAACCTTTAGATCTCGGTTTTACAACACTGAGAAATCGCGTGTTAATGGGCTCTATGCACACTGGCCTAGAAGAAGAGCGAGGCGGCTTTAAAAAGCTCGCTGCTTTTTATGCTGAACGCGCCAAAGGTGGTTGTGGTTTAATTGTGACGGGCGGTGTTAGTCCCAACATTCGCGGTCGTGTTGAGCCATTAGGTAGCCAGATCAGCCGCTTTTGGCATGTCAATAAACACAAAGAAGTGACCGAGGCGGTGCACAACGAAGGTGGTAAAATTTGTTTGCAGCTACTGCACACTGGCCGTTATGCCTATCACCCATTTAGTGTGGCGCCAAGTGCGATTAAAGCGCCAATCAATCCATTCAAACCGAAAGAAATGTCGATCAGTGATATTCGCGGTACCATCAAAGATTATGCGAAGGCATCAAAACTAGCGCAGAAAGCCGGTTACGACGGTGTTGAAATCATGGGCTCGGAAGGCTACCTGATCAACCAGTTTAGCTGTAAGCGCACCAATCACCGTACCGACGAATGGGGTGGTTCGTTAGAAAATCGCATGCGCCTTGGGGTTGAAACTGTGCGTGCGGTTCGCGAAAAAGTCGGTGAACACTTTATTATTATTTTCCGTTTATCCATGCTCGATCTGGTGGAAGGTGGTAACGAGTGGCATGAAGTTGTGACTATGGCCAAAGCCATTGAGGCAGCTGGCGCAACCATCATCAATACAGGTATTGGTTGGCACGAAGCGCGTGTACCGACCATTGCCACCTCAGTGCCTCGTGCGGCGTTTACTTGGATCACCGAGCGCATGAAAAAGGAAGTGAGCATTCCATTGGTCACCACTAACCGTATCAATACGCCAGAAGTGGCTGAGCAAGTGCTGGCTGATGGTCACGCCGATATGGTGTCAATGGCGCGTCCGTTCCTGGCCGATGCTCATTTTGTCAATAAAGCCGCAGCGGGCAAAGCGGAAGAGATTAATACGTGTATTGGCTGTAACCAAGCGTGTTTAGATCATGTCTTCAAGCGCCAGCGTGCATCGTGTTTGGTGAATCCAGAAGCGTGTTACGAAACTGAGCTAACCTTTAGCAACACCAAGCAACAAAAACGCATTGCCGTAGTAGGTGCCGGCCCCGCGGGTCTGGCATTTAGTGTTTACGCCTCGAAACGCGGTCACGCGGTGGAAATTTTCGATGCAGCGGGTGAAATTGGTGGTCAATTTAACTTTGCAAAACAAGTTCCGGGTAAAGAAGAGTTTTATGAAACGCTGCGCTATTTCCGTGTTCAGCTTGAAAACTTGAACGTACCAGTGCATTTAAACAGCTGGCAAACCGCACAAAGCTTAGCAGAAGCTGGTTTTGACGAAGTGGTATTGGCAACGGGCATTAAACCTCGCGCATTAAATATTCCAGGCATTGATAACGAAAAAGTCATGAGCTACTTAGACGTACTGCGCGATAAAAAGCCTGTCGGTCAAAAAGTGGCGGTGATCGGTGCAGGTGGTATTGGCTTTGACGTCTCTATGTTCCTAACCGAAAAAGAAGGCTTAGTGAATGATGTCGATGAGTGGTTAAAAGAGTGGGGTGTAGACCGCAACTATGAAACTGGCGGTGCCTTATTGCCAACAGCGCCACATAAAGCAGAGCGCGAAGTCTTCTTAATGCAGCGCAAAACCACCAAAGTAGGTGCGGGCTTAGGTAAAACGACGGGTTGGATCCACCGTGCTTCACTGCAAAAGAAAGGCGTAAATATGATACCGGGTTGTAGTTACAAAGAAATTAACGACCAAGGTATTGTGATTGAAATTAATGGCGAGCCGCAGCTGATTGAAGTCGACAACGTCATCGTTTGTGCTGGCCAAGAGCCAAATCGCGATTTACAGCAAGGCTTAGTTGACCTAGGGCAGAGCTGTCACATTATCGGTGGTGCCGATGTGGCTGCGGAGCTTGACGCTAAGCGTGCTATTCGCCAAGGGGCGGAATTAGCGGCGAAGATTTAGTGTTTAATTATTACTGTGTGAATCTAAAGGCACCGTATTTTTGATTACTAGTGCCTTTGAATGATAAGGGTTAATTTAAACCGAGTATATTGGCCGTCATTAATAGGTTAAATGGTTCCGAAGGTTTAATGATACGTTTTTTTATATGCTCGTCTAAGTTATCAAACTGATGCTTGGCTTTTAAATGGGCAATGTTTGTTGATATTACGAGTCGATTAGCCTGTTCTGTGGTGTTCAGGAAGTCAGGCTCGATACTTTTCAGGAGTGTTGATTGGGTTAAGAATTGCCCTAAAGCCTCTTTCGAGCATTCCAATAAGGTATCGTAGTAAAAATACTCGATAATTGTTAGCTTTTGCTCTTTGGATAGTTTTACGCCGCTAAAAGTATTCGCATCAAGCACCCTGTCACTCATTGAACAATGAGACTCCTGCGCTTCGAGTGCCACTAAGCTCTCGTTAAAGTTGTTAAAGGCCTCAGATATCAGTGCCTTTTGGCTTTCTGAAGCAAAAGCGGAGTAGGCGAGCAAAGAAACAAAAAAAACAAACAGTTCTTTCATCATCATCATTCCTTAATTTAGTTTGCAGCCTTTATGAATAGCTTGCCAGAACTTGCGCTCCTTGTAGTTCTTAACCTTTAACATCGTTAAACCCGAAATATTCCAAATACGTCTTCTCGCTATTTTGGGAACTACCGTCATAGCTCTAGTAAATGCTTCAAAATCATGAGAATAAACTGAATAGGTTGAGGCAATCGCACCATTTCCTGCGAATAAGTTGAGCATTACACCACCGCCAGATATCTTTACTAAAAATGGCGCTAACTCATTAATTTTTTGAATCTCTTTTAGCGAGGCTTTGCTTTCTGATGAGAGCTCTATGCTTTCGATGTTAGGGCACTTCATTTTAATTTCCTTATTAAACAATTAAGTGTCAATCACACACTAACCAAAATCAATTGTAAACGCAATCAGCGAGTAAAAGCTGACAGGCAAGGAAATGCTCCAATAATGTGCCTGTTGCTTGAGCGCTCTAAGCTTCTCAACGCTCACCTGCAACTTCGTTGATCTGAATTGGGGTTGTAAAATCTGCTTGCTGATCGAGCGCGAGTGGAATCAGCCAACGCAGGTTAGGCAGTAGATTGTTTGGTAGCGCTTGCACATCAATTAGCTGGACTTTTTCTTGTTCCACCGTTCTCGCCTTGTAGGCCAGATCTGAGTGAGCAAAGAAAAAGGCGACATCGTAGCCGTTGGGGCGAAATACCTGGGCAAAGTGCGTCCATTGCGTTGCATTGGTGGTAACGCCAGTTTCTTCTGCAAATTCGCGAACCATAGCCGCGATGGGTTGTTCGCCTGCTTCAATTTTTCCGCCGACACCATTGAGTAAACCACGCTGCCAAGTGGGATTGATTTTCTCGATTAACACAACTTTTGATGCATCTTGGGTAAACAAAAAGCCCGCTACGTATTTTTTCATTTTTACCTTTACTTACTGTGGTTTACTTATTCATGTGAACTGAGCTTACTATGTTATTTATTATGCGAATTTAACGCTAGCAACATCTTCAAGCGCATTCGAGTCGCTATTAAGTTGGCTAGACAATCAGCCATTAAAAAGGCCAGCAACGATGCTGGCCTTGATTAAGCTCAAATGCTTGTTACACCTATGACCAATTTAACCGACATTCGACTCCATTGTCATTAATGACGCGTTGCCGCCAGCGGCTGTGGTGTCTATCGTGATAGTCTTTTCAGTCACCAAGCGGTGGAACAAGCCTTCATTCGTATAAGCGGTAATGAGAGGTAAAATTGCTCCTTTACGCGCGGCAATGGTTTCACCTGCATATTGCTTAACTTTGCTGTTGTTACTGGTTATCGCACCTGCCAAATGAGCATGGTTAAGTACAGCGGGTAAGTGGCCTAGTTTTGCAACGGTAAACACACCTTTCGGCAAGCCAATCGCAGTCAGCTGCTGGGCAATACTTTTGGCCTCTTCAAGGTATTTGTCATCAACCACAGCAACGACACAGTTACCAGCCACTAGTGCTGACGCTACGGCGACTAACCAGAAGTTAAAGCTAGTGGCTTGGCAGCGAATACACGCGAGTGTGCCGCGCGATTCTAGATACAAGATGTTAGATTCACCTGTTGGCCCCGGTAACTCAGTTGGCTTAGCCAAGGTTTTTTCAGCAAACAGCAACTGACTGCGGGCATCATGTAAACTTTGGGCTAAATCACTCTCTTGCGCGAGTACTACTTTATTTGAGGCCAGTTGTGCTAACAATTGGCGTACCAGCGACAAACGATCATTTAATGGCGTAAACGACCAGCTAAGTTCTGCTTTGGGTTGGTTAGCCAAATCACTGGCTACGCTTGAAACTGTGGTTTTCGCGAGTTCAAATAAACTGTTGAGTGACGCTTGCTGAACCTCGGTTAAGGTGGCGTCATTCGCTTTTGCTTGTATTTGAGCTTGCGCACTGTTTTCCGGCTTTTCTTTAACCAAACGGGTTAAGTACATTGGCCCACCCGCTTTTGGCCCTGTGCCTGATAAGCCACGGCCACCGAACGGCTGGACACCGACCACGGCACCAATCATATTGCGGTTTACGTAAACATTACCAGCGCGAGAGCGAGCGGCAAGGTACTTGGCTTTGTCTTCAATGCGGGTGTGAATCCCCATGGTTAAGCCAAAGCCCGTGCCATTGATTTGGTCAATCACGTTTTCCAAGTTTTCCGCCTTGTAGCGAATCACATGAACAACAGGGCCGAATACTTCTTTGGTTAATACCGATAAGTCGCTGATCTCATACAAGCGAGGGACAAAGAAGTTGTGCTCATCATCGTTAATTGCCAAGTTCGGTGCCTTGCAAGCAAAATGCAAAGTACCGCGCGACTTTACGTAATCAACGTGTTCGTTTAGCGCATTTAAGGCGCGCTTGTCGATCACTGGGCCAACATCCGTGGTTAGCATGGCAGGATCGCCAATGTGCAACTCTTGCATTGCGCCTTTGATCATTGTGATGATTTTATCAGCGACTTCTTCTTGCAGGAACAACACGCGCAGTGCGCTACAACGTTGGCCAGCACTTTGGAAACCTGAGGCAACGACATCATCAACCACTTGCTCTGGCAAGGCGGTTGAGTCAACAATCATACAGTTTTGGCCACCAGTTTCGGCGATAAGTGGCACAGGGTCACCAGCGCGCTCGGCCAGTTTTTGCGAAATCCAGCTGCCCGTTTCCGTTGAGCCAGTGAACATAATGGCTTGAATGCGTTCGTCTGGCACTATGGTTTGGCCAACTTTGCTGCCACGCGCAATTACGGGCTCTACTGCCGATGCTGGCAAGCCAGCCTCTTTCATTAATTCGATGGTGCGCAGGGCGACTAAACTGGTTTGCTCGGCGGGTTTAGCCACCACAGTATTACCGGCAACCAATGCCGCTGAAACTTGGCCTAAGAAAATTGCCAATGGGAAGTTCCACGGGCTAATACACAGCACTACACCACGCGCTTCAAGCGTACCATCGGCTAACAACTCTTCAGCGCGTGCGGCGTAATAACGGCAAAAGTCGACTGCTTCACGCACTTCGGCAATACCATCAGCAATGGTTTTACCTGCTTCTTTGGTACAAAGAGCAATTAACTCGTCGCGATGTGTTTCCAGTAAGTCGGCAGTTTTTAGTAGTACCGCTGCGCGCTCCGCGACTGGCGTTGCTGACCAGCTGCCAAATGCACCGTGCACACGCGTTACAATGGCAGACATTTGTGCTTCGTCAGCGTGTTCAATATAGCCCAACACTTCATTGTTGTTGGCTGGATTGGTAACGGGCTCTGCGCCGTCGATAGCTTCGATGGCTTTTGTCGTTTCAAACCAAGCTTGCATGTTGTCGCGCATCACAGTGATTTGATCGATATCGGTTAAATCTAAACCTTTAGAGTTAGCGCGCTCGCTGCCGTATAGCTCGATAGACTGTGGTATTTGCGGGTTGTATTTGTTTTGCCAGCTTTGCACGGTTTCAACAGGGTCAGCCAACAGGCTTTCTACCGGAATATCTTCATCAACAATATTGTTAACAAACGAGCTGTTGGCACCATTTTCCAGTAAGCGGCGCACTAAATACGCCAGTAAGTCTGAATGTTCACCCACTGGTGCATAAACACGACAAGGAACTTGTTTACCCGTCACCACTTGGTCGTAGAGGGATTCACCCATACCGTGCAAACGCTGGAATTCAAAGCCTTGGTGGTTTTCCGCCATTTCTAAAATGGTGGCAACCGTGTACGCGTTGTGAGTGGCAAATTGTGGGTAAATGGTGTCGCGGTACTCAAGTAGCTTCTTAGCACACGCTTGGTATGAAACGTCAGTCGACGGTTTGCGCGAGAACACCGGGAAATCCTCAAAGCCTTCGGCTTGTGAGATTTTAATTTCGCTGTCCCAGTAAGCACCTTTGACCAAACGCACCATCATTTGGCGGCCAACTTTTTGGGTGAGCTCGCGTACCCATTCAATCACGAATAAACCGCGTTTTTGGTAGGCTTGTACCGCAATACCAAAACCATTCCAGCCGTCTAATTCGGCATCAGCGAATACCGCTTCAATAATATCGAGGGAAATATCTAAGCGATCGGCTTCTTCGGCGTCAACGGTAAAACCAATGTCGTAAGCTTTAGCCGCTAATGCCAATTGCTTGAGGCGCGGAATTAATTCGTCAATAACGCGCTCGCGATGTGAGAACTCATAACGCGGGTGAATCGCTGACAATTTAATTGAAATACCTGGGCTTCGCTGAGGGCCTTTGTGATTGGCGGCTTTACCGATGGCATCTATCGCCGTCATGTAAGCGTTAAAGTAGCGATCGGCATCGGCCATAGTGCGAGCGCCTTCACCTAGCATATCGTACGAGTAGGTGTAGCCTTTCGCTTCGGTTTCCACCGCGCGCTCAATCGCACCATCAATGGTGTGTCCCATGACAAATTGGGTGCCCATAATTTTCATGGCGTAGCGCACGGCTTTGCGGATCACAGGTTCACCTAAACGGCCAACTGTTTGTTTTAACAAACCAAACTGGGCTTTTTTCTTTTTATCAGAATAGTTAACCAGTTTGCCTGTTAGCAATAAGCCCCAAGAAGAGGCATTAACGAATAACGAGTCACTGTTGCCGATATGTGATGACCAGTCGCCTTCGGCTAACTTATCGCGGATCAGGCTATCGGCCGTGGCTTTATCTGGCACACGCAACAGCGCTTCTGCCAAACACATAAGTACCACGCCTTCTTCGGTAGACAATGAGAATTCGTTTAGTAGCGCGTCAACACCGCCTTTGCCGACTTGGTCTTTACGAATGTTGACCACGAGCTGGCGGGCATAATCCCAAGCGCGAGATTTAGCATCAACGCTAATTTCAGCAATGGGTAAAAGGTTGGCTAATACTTGATTTTCATCCGCGCGATAGTGATCGCGAATCGTCTGACGAATAGCACCTTCTTGTGTTTTGGGTGCTGTGAGTGAGCCGGTAAAAAGCATAGTGTCACCTGTAGTAATTTTAGACATTATTGGTGCGGTATTTTACGGAAATTACCTCAGTATTTTTTGGCTTAATTTGCTAATATGCCAAATAATATACTGTAAAATATCAATTTAACCGATAAAGGTGCTGGGGTTGCTGCTATTGCGTTGATCTTACTAAGGTTACAAATACTAGTGCCGCAAAGCAGCAAACACCGCAAAAACAACTATGTCTGATCCTAAAACACGACAACTCGATCGAATCGACCTTACTATTTTAGGCACCTTGCAACAGCATGGCAGAATTTCTAACGTAGAGTTGGCCAAGCGCGTCAATTTAAGCCCAAGCCCTTGTCTTGATCGCGTTAAGCGCCTCGAAGCAGAAGGCTATATTGAACGCTATGGCGCAACCTTAAATGCAGCCAAACTCAAATACGGCATGTCGGCTTTTATTCAAGTGACCCTAGATCGCACCACAGGCGATGTCTTTAATCGTTTTCGCGATGAAGTGGTCAAAATCAAAGAAGTGGCAGAATGTCATATGGTGGCGGGGGGCTTCGATTATTTACTAAAACTACGCTTTGAAAATATGCAGGCGTATCGCGAAGTACTTGGTGTGATTGTTGAATTACCTGCGGTTTCACAAACCCATACGTACGTGGTGATGGAGCATATTAAGAAAGACCATGGCGTGCCTGTGCTGAGTTAACCACTACACTAGGTGACACATAGCTGCTCGGCAGCGAGCTTGGTTACTTACCGCTCATTCAGTGCTGGTTGTCGCTAGCCCACTGGCGTTTTATTTAAGCGAGCTTTATAGTGATTGGCTATTTTGATAATAACAATCAATTCCACTATGAAGTATCTTTCAAAAAAATTCGCAACCCCCATTATGGTGGCGGGGCTAGCGACAATTGGCTTGTCGGCGTGTAACCAAGCAACTGATAACACAGCCCCTGAAGCTGCTCAAGCTAGTTACCCACAAGTTAACGAAAATAACATCAAAGCGCATATCGCATTTCTTGCTGATGACACCCTGGAAGGCCGCGATACGGGCAGCAATGGCTACCAGATTGCCGCCAACTACGTCACGTCCTACTTCAAGCAGTATGGCTTAACGCCAATGGGCGAGCATGGCGGCTTTGAGCAAGAAGTCACTTTCCGCAAAGCACAGCTGGTAGAAAATAGCCCCGCCATGACGATTTCAGCCCCGTCGGGTCAGCATACTGTGGCGTTTAAAGAGCAATTTTTAGCGTCTGGCTCGGCATTAGAGGTGGACTCTTCCGTTAGTGCAGAAACGGTATTTGTTGGCTATGGTGTGGTGGATAAAGCGTTTGGTTTAGACGACTATGCTGGCCTAGATGTTAACGGCAAAATTGTTGTTATGTTAACGGGGCGCCCTGATTCATTGCCTTCAGAAGAAGGTGCACACATTGGTTCATCGCGTGAAAAAGCGCGTCATGCCGCAGAGCGCGGCGCCGTGGGTATTGTCACTATTCACACGCCTAAACGTGAAGGCGTGCGTAAATTTACGGTGTCAGCCAAATATTCAGACTCACCAAGCTACAGCTGGTTAGATAATAATGGCCAGCCTTTCGGTCGCTACCCTGAACTAAAAGGCGGTGCTTACATCGACCGCGACGCCGCTGCGCCACTATTTGAAGGTGCTGAAATGTCCTTGGCGCAAGTATTTACTGCCGATACTGAAAACCAAGCTATCAAAGGGTTTGCACTTAACGCATCAGTTACGCTGAGCAAGCAAAGCACACAAAGCGAGATAACCAGCCCAAATATCGTTGCCGCGATTGAAGGTAGCGATCCCACCTTGAAAAACGAATATGTGGTATTCAGTGCGCACTTAGATCATATCGGTGTGAAAGCGCACAGCGCTCATGGCGATGAAGGGCAAGACAATGAAGAGCAAGACACTATCAATAACGGCGCGCTAGACAACGCCTCGGGTGTCTCTATCTTACTGGAAACTGCACGTATGATCGCCAGTATGGAGACTAAACCGCAGCGCTCGATTTTATTTGTCGTGGTCACAGGTGAAGAAAAGGGCTTACTAGGCTCTAGCTACTTTGCCACTAACCCAACCGTACCTGCGATGCAAATGGTGGCAAACGTTAACCTAGATATGCCGCTTATTTTGTATCCGTTTGCCGATGTCATTGCTTTTGGTTCAACACATTCAACACTCGGCGGCATTGTTGAAGCAGCAGCTGGCAAACTAGATGTGTCATTAAGCCCAGATCCATTGCCAGAGCAAGCCTTGTTTACCCGTAGCGATCACTACAGCTTTGTTAAAGCGGGAATTCCATCGGTATTTTTAATGACGGGCTTTAAATCCAAAGATCCTGAAATCGATGGCGGTAAAATGTTTATGGAGTTCTTATCAACCCATTACCACAACCACAGCGATGAAATTGATCTGCCAATTCGCTACGACGCGGCGGCATCATTTGCTGAGGTCAATATGATGATAGGTTTAGAAATTGCCAATCAAGCTGAGCGCCCGAAATGGCATGATGGTGACTTTTTTGGCAAGACTTTTGCCCAGTAGTTGCTGTGACCAGTAATACTCGAGAGGAAAACGCACGGCGACAGTAAAGTATTGTTGCCAAGCCTCTAACTTTCGGGGCTTTTTGAGTAAACCTGTGCACAGGGAGCGTGCGCAGGTAGTTGAAAATATCGTCAACGAACGTTAACGTAATGTTAAAAAAGGTTCACAATATTCACTATAGGAAGCGATTAGCTAATGACGAAGCAACTCCCCAACGATTTCATTCGCTTGCAAGCTATTGATTATGCAAATCAGGCGAATGGCTCATTTGCGTTGCCTGACGCTTGCTTTAAAGTGAAAACCTTGATGGAAGATGAGCACTCTACGGCAACAGATTTTGGCAATATCATCAGTGTTGATCCGTCAATGACTTCGCGTTTGTTGAAAATAGCCAATAGTGCTGTGTATAGCTTTTCAGGTGAGATCAGTACCATCTCGCGTGCGATTACCGTTATTGGTACCCAGTCTATTTACAATATGATGTTGGTCGATGTGGCAAGCTCAGCGTTTAAGCACTTTGCTAATCAGGCGATTGATCTCAAGCGCTTTTGGCGAACGAGTGTATATTGTGGCTTAGCGGCAAAAAATTTAGCGATAAGTGCGGGTATTCGCGATATTGAGCGCTTATTTGTCGCCGGTTTATTACAAAACTTTGGTGAGCTGATCGTCGCCAAAGTCTCTCCAGAAATCGCACAGCATTGTGAGCAATACAGCCAAGACGATTTACCTTGGCAGCGACAATATCAGGCACTGGATTTTACCTACACGGATGTGTCGGCAGAGTTATTGAAATTGTGGCAAATCCCGGAAAAAATTATTCTACCGATCCGTCACTTTAATCAAGCTCTCGACATCCAAATTAACAAGGATGTTAAAGTCATGTACCTCGCTTCTCGTTTGGCGTTAGTCGACAGCCACCCTGAGCTGTTTACTTACGACGATATTGTCGACCAAGGTTTGTGTCAGTCGTTGGGCATTACGTTTGAAGAGTTAATTGCTGCGGCTGAGTTTGCCCATGACGAAGCTGACAATGTTTTAAGCATTATGGGCGCCAAGTTCTTCGATAAGCCAAGTGGCTAGACTGATGAAACACCTAAGCTGAACATTATTTGTACGGTTAGCAAGTGCTAACTTAAATTTATAAGCTCAGGTGCGAGGTAGGGGCAGACAAGCACAGTAATCCTTGATAGCATCTGGCGATTAACAAAATTTTATCAGCGCTTATCTAGGTCGTGGTTAGGAAGTAAGGCAAAACTTACACCTTTGTTGAGTTCTTTTTGAGAATTAGCTGACACTTAGATAACAATAACTATAAATAAAGGAAACATATGAGCGCGAATAGAGAACAATTTAGTTCCAAACTAGGGTTCATACTGGCGGCGGCTGGCTCTGCGGTTGGTATTGGTAACCTAGTTGGTTTTCCGGTCAATGCCGCGAAAAATGGCGGCGGTGCCTTCTTATTGGTGTATGCACTATTTGTACTCTTAGTGTGTTTACCTGTCATGGTGGCTGAAATGGCCATGGGGCGTAAAACCCAAAAAGAACCCGTAGGCGCTTACAAGGCGCTTAATAACGGCGGCTCAGGTTGGAACCTAGCCGGTTTGTTAGGCGTACTAACGCCATTTATGATCGCCGTATTTTATATGGTGATCACGGTATGGATATTCGGTTATATCGCCATTACGCTTGGTGGCGGATTAGACTATTTAGCAACGCCACAAGCATTTGACGAGTTTACCAAAAGCCCTTACATTTTCGGTGCTATGGTGATCGTTGCAGCCATTATTAATTTTATTCTGGTTGCTGGCGTGAAAAACGGAATCGAAAAAGCCGCGAAAACCTTAATGCCGAGCTTGTTTATTATGCTCGTATTGATGGTTGTATTCGTGCTTACTCGCGACAATGCCTTTGCGGGGGTGGCGTTTTTTGTGATTCCTGACTTTAGTAAAATTACGCCGTCAGTGGTTAACGGTGCTTTATCTCAAGCATTTTTCTCGTTATCGCTAGGCATGGGCATTCTAATTACCTATGGCTCTTATATCAGTAAAAAAGCGGATATTGTCGGTTCGGCAAAACTGGTAGCGATCACAGATACCGCAGTGGCTTTTACCGCGGGCTTAATGATTTTACCGGCGGTGTTTTCGTTTAACCCGCAGGTTAATCCACAAGAATTAAGTGATAGCTCGGTATCACTGATTTTCACCTTCTTGCCGAAAATCTTTTTAGCACTGCAAGGCTCTATTGGCTATGTTGCGGCGAGCGGCATTGCGGTATTTTTCTTTATGCTGGTGTTCTTTGCGGCGATCACTTCACTGGTGTCGATTATTGAAGTACCGGTTTCTTACCTAGTGACTGAGAAACAGCACTCGCGTAAAAAAGCCTTGTTTATTTTGATGATGACAGCGGGCGTTTTAACCTTATTTGCCACTGTGTCGTTTGGAATGGTGAATTTCTTTACGGAATTTACTAGCTATGCAGGCGGTACGCGCTCTTTCTTCGACATTGTCTACGATGTCTTCTACGACACTATTTTGCCGTTAAACGGTTTGCTGTTGTGTTTATTTGTTAGCTACCGCTGGAAGAAGCATCGTCTATCAGAAGAGCTTTCTGTCGGTAACAATAACTACCAAGGCTCATTTGCAGAAAAGTACATTAACTTTTCATTAGGTACATTCATCCCCGTTATTTTATTGGGTATTTTCTTAAATACTGTTGCCGTGAAGTTCTTTGGCTATAACATTTTTGGCTAGCGACTAGGCTAGCCTAACCGATAGCGAAAAAGCCGCATCCCGTGTATGATGCGGCTTTTTATTATCTGCTACTCAGATAACCTCAAACCGTTGGCAAAAGTTCCTATGAGCATTTCTATTTCCACTCTTATTGACCATATCCAACTACAAGATGACGCTAATACGCAGCGACTTTTTCATGGTCGTGGTCATGCCTATGAAGGGCTTGAGCATATTTGTGTGGATTGGTTTGCGCCTGTCGTTTTAGTGACTCTTTATCGCGAGGTTGAGCATGACAGCTTGCTAGCACTTGCGCACAGCTTAAATGAGAAGGTAGGGGCATGTCAGTCGGTATTGGTTCAGCACCGTTGGCAGCCAATGGCGCCCATAGAGTGCTTAGTGGGTGAGGATATTCGACAACTCCATGCACTAGAATCAGGGCTGAAATACCAGATTGAATTTGGTCGTGCGCAGAATCACGGATTGTTTTTAGACATGAAAAATGGCCGCGACTGGGTGCAAGCAAATGCCAAAGATAAAAATGTGCTCAATCTCTTCTCTTATACTTGCGCCTTTTCCGTAGCGGCAAGTCATGGCGGTGCCAAACAAGTGGTGAATATTGACATGAGCAAGCCATCGCTTGCGCGTGGCCGTGATAACCACCGTTTAAATGATCAGTCAACCGAACATATTGTGTTTCAAGCGGTTGATATATTTAAGTCTTTTGGGCGATTAAAGAAATTTGGTCCTTACCAGATGATCATTGTTGACCCGCCCTCATTCCAAAAAGGCAGCGTTAATATTGCGCGTGATTACGGCAAAATTATTCGTCGTATACCACAATTGGCGAGTCCAAATGCTGACGTGATGCTGTGTTTAAACAGTCCGGATTTAGATGAAGCGTTCTTGTTAAATACGGTTGCCCAAGAGTGCCCTGAGCTGGAGTTTGTCGACAAGCTAGCCCCACCGGCTGTATTTAAAGAAGCACATGCAGGCAAGGGCTTAAAAGTGATGTTGTTTCGCTATGCGCCATAGTGTTTTAGCTATGGGGCGAGTGCTATTGCGTGAGTTTTTAGCGCGCTGTGCTTAGTTAATCACAACGCGAGCGGCAAGTAATACTAAGAAGCTGCCAGTGATGCGATCAATAATGTGGCTGTTTGCTTTGAGTTTATTGATCACTGGGCCACGTGAAAGCAAAAACGTAATTAAGCAATACCATAGGGCATCAATACCACCCACCGTTGCCGTCATGATCACTTTTTGCGTGACGCTGGCGTTTTCATCAACAAATTGACTGAATAACGCCAGAAAAAAGATCGCCAGTTTAGGGTTTAAAAAGGCAATCAAAAAACCGTCTCGCCAGCCGTTAACGTTTGCTTGGGGCGTGCTTTCATCTGAGTCTGATAAATCGAGTTGTTGCTTTTTACTGAGCAGAGCATTGATGCCCAAGTACAGTAAGAAGGCTGCGCCGCCGTATTGAATAATGCTAAACAAGGTTGGCGACTTTACTAAGATAATGCCAATGCCCGTCGTGGTAATGGCGGCGTATAGTGCCACGCCGATACCGTGACTAATCGCGCTGGCATAACCTGCTTGGGCACCACCCGCCATGGTGTTTTTAACCACCAGTGCCAAACTGGGTCCGGGAGAAAGCGCGCCCATAATGCAAATCGCAACGAGCGACAGCCATAAATGTAATTCCATTGATATACCTTAAACTTTAATATCTTAAATCTTAGTGCCTACCTCAGACAGTAGTTCTTTCAATTGGTATTACTCACTCAGTTTATTGTTCAGTGCCAATTGAGGCGCGTGTCTAATACGCAGAAAACTAGCGAATCTTGGCACACCTTTGGCAGTTTTACCACTGTATTGATAAGTGATGATACTGCCAATTGGTGGCGGGTTTTTACGTTCGTGATCGGAAAAACCACTGCCAATTTTAAACTGTAAACCATCAGGGGTTTTCACCTTTATCGCCCCTAATTGTCCAGTGTATTTGCCTTTGCCTGGCAAATGCGCAATCACCTCTGCTTCGGCATCGAATAAAGGTTTAAGTTTCATAATATTGCTAGTGCGACCGCCTTGATAGCGCGCTGAGGCTTTGTGGAGCATTAATCCTTCGCCACCAGCGGCAATTGCTTGATCGAGCCACGCGGTAAGTTGTGCATTATCTGCTAATCGGTACTGCTCAACCATTTGTAAGTGACGATTATTGGTTTTGACAATGAGTTGGCGCATTTGCGTAATACGCTCAGAAAAAGTCCCTTGATGGTTGGGTAGGTCAAACACCAGAAATTTCACTTGCTGCCATTCAACATCTTTTGCTTGCTGTTTGTTGACAATCGCGGCGATTTGCTCGAAACCACGGCGCTTTATCCACAACTCACCGTCCATGGCAACACTGGGCCAATGCTCGGTAAAGAAGCTGGGCAGGTTAACTCTGTGTCCGCCGCGAGTGAAGAGCTGTTTGCCATCCCAATAGCCACGTACACCATCGAGTTTTTCACTAACCCAATAATCGCGAATATTAGTGCTTTGATGGTAGTCACTCGCCAGTTGCAGGTTAAGTGGGTTGTGAGTGGCATTTGATGAATTGCAAAATAAGCTGAAAGTGCTGCATATCACCAAAATAATTGGTAGTTGAAAATTAAGGCTCTGGAACATGGTGCCTCCTTGGCGTGATTGAATGTCCTATTCTTTAACCTAGAAGAAAACTCAATATTTTCAATTTTTACTATAGTGATACTATTCTATTTTTCTTCTCTGCTCTGAAACGACAAGGATAGTCTTTATGAACAAAACCATCGACAAAACCATCGACAAAACAATAGGATCTTTGTGCCTCTCTTTAGCACTTTTAGTAGCATCTACTTCGCCAGTTTTGGCGCAACCCAGTAAGCAAGCTAAGTGTGCCAAATACAAAACCAAGCTTGAAAATATTCAAAGCAAACAACGCCAGCCCAACAGTGTTAAACGCAGCAATAAACTGAAAGAGCAAGCACTTAATGCCTTTAAAAAGTGGCGAAAATGCCAACAAGGCAAATTAAAACCTCGATAGTTGGTGAAAAATACCAACTCTTCATCTTCTGAAAATCCTAACGTTATGAAAGGTATGGCTTTTATTTAGTGGTGTTGTTTTTGCTTAGATACTTAGCAAGGTAAGTATCTAAGCATTGATTCAACGAGAGCGGGAGAAGGTTAATGGAGCAGAAAATGAAGAAAACCTTAATCACTTTGGTGGGCGGCTTTTTGGTCTTTATCGGCGCTGTATTTATGATTGTGCCGGGGCCAGCGATACTCTTTCTACCAGCAGGCTTGGCACTGCTGAGCTTAGAGTATACTTGGGCTAAGGATTGGTTGAAGAAGTGTCAGCGTATAACGCGCAGAGGCGCTGAGCAATTAGATAGGCTCTTATTGCGCCTTAAACACAAGTTCAATTAGCGGAGCTGCTTTGCTCTTTTGGGGCAGGGCTGCTTTTTGGCGGGAACTATGCGGGGAACTATGCGGCCTGATGATAATTTGCCTTCATGGTTAAATAGTTCTGGCTAATTTGGTCGATGGTATCCGCACAGTAAGGGCGTAAACCGCTCAGTACCATGTGTTTTTCACCTGTGCCAATGAGCGTTTCGCCGTTGTATAAATTAAATGCTAAAACGGCATTACCGCGCTTGCCATCAATGGTTAATGTCGACGAGGCAAGTTCCAGTCGAACCTCGCTAACGCTAAGATCTAACATTTCAATGCTCATGCTTTCGTACATGATCATCGGGCGTGCAGGGTTGATCATCACGTCATTTTTTGCCATCAAATCGCATAAAATATGTGGAAAGGTATGGCCAGAAAAGCCCACGTAAGCGCGCACTAGTGCTTCTATCAGCGCTTGGCTTTGGGTCATTTCACCGTCAGTTTCGATCGTTAAATATTGTTTGCCGTTGGCGTCGGTTACTGCTGTCTCAGCGGCAAGCTGACTCGGCAAGCTCAGTTCAATACCGTCAGTCACCATGCCAGAAAAATTAAAGCGCATTTGCTTAGCTAAACCGGCTTTGGCAAGGGTTACCGCGAATAGCAAATCACCCGGCACACAAAAGCGTTTAGCGTCAATATCGTGCAATGGGTTGAAGTCATCTGCAATTTGCTTGGCAAAATCACTCGCTTGTTGACGAGTGAAAGAAACTGTTGCTGGTGACTGATTGTAAAACTGATTGATGAACATAAATTAGCCATTTACTACCTTGATTTCGCGAGCATTTTATCAAGACTTCAACGTTAAGGCTAAACTTGAATTACTGAGCAGACCAGTAAAATCAAGGGCTGAGCGTACATGTGTAGGCTAAATTAGGTCGATTTAGGGGAGGTTACAACTAAAGCTTCTTTCTGTTGCTTGGAAAGTTGCTTGATAGCGTATTCTCGCTGACAAGCAAGCGAACGGCTGGCTTGTGATTCGCTGTAGACAAGTTCAACTGGCCGTCTTACCCGTGTATACTTGGCACCTCGCGTTGGCGATTGGTTATGCTCAATTACCCGCCTTGACAGATCTGTGGTAACGCCACAGTACAAGCTATTGTCTGCGCAGCGCAGCAAATAAACGTACCATGCTTGTAACATGTTGGTTTCCTCTCACTATGACTGCACTTAGGTGCAAATGGAGTTAAGTTGCAAAATAGTATTCCAGTTGATCGTTTTTGTCATCTGCGGCTTGATGATATCAGTTTTAGTGCTGTTCGGGCGCAAGGGGCTGGCGGCCAACACGTGAACAAAGTGGCAACGGCGATTCATTTGCGCTTTGATATTCATCGCTCGAAATTGCCGGATAAAACCAAAGAAAACTTGCTCAAAGTCTCTGATCACCGGATCACCAGTGACGGTGTTATCGTGATTAAATCGCAAGGTTCGCGCAGCCAAGAATTCAATAAGCAAGTGGCGATTGAAAAGTTAGTGGTAATGATCCAGCAAGCCAACAAAGTACAAAAAGTGCGCCGCGCAACCAAACCCACGAAAGCTTCGGTTAGAAAACGCTTGGAAAGTAAAAACAACCGTAAGCAAGTTAAACAACAACGAAAAAAGGTCATAATTTAAGAGGGCAATATGACAACTACCACAGAGATTGGTGCACTGCGGAAAATGACCGCTCAATTAGGTGCAGATGGTCAAATTAGCTATCAACTCCCTATTGGTGAGCAATTGGTTGAGCTGAATCCGCTAATTGGTAAAGAGCTAACACTGGTATACCATCAAGAAATTCGCTGCTGTCACTGTAATCGCAAAACAAAGAAAAGTTATTCGCAGGGTTTTTGTTACCCATGTATGCAAAAGCTGGCGCAATGTGACATGTGTATTATGAAGCCGGAAACTTGCCATTTTGAGCAGGGCACTTGTCGTGAGCCAGAGTGGGGGGAAACTCACTGTATGATCCCACACTACGTTTATCTGGCGAACACGTCGGGCTTGAAAGTAGGTATTACCCGCCATACTCAAATACCAACGCGCTGGATCGATCAAGGTGCAACGCAAGCCTTGCCAATTTTTAAAGTCAGTACACGCTTACAGTCAGGGTTAGTGGAAACTGCACTTGCTGAGTTTATTGCGGATAAAACCAATTGGCGAGCAATGCTCAAAGGCAATGCTGACGCGATGGATTTAAAACAGAAAGCTGCTGAACTTATGCCACACATTAGTGAGCGTTTGGACGCTATCCGCATTAAATTTGGTGCTGATGCCGTTGAGCAATTGGACGAAGCCGTGGTGGAACTGCATTATCCCGTAGAGCAATTTCTCACTAAAATTAGTTCGTTTAATTTCGACAAACAGCCAATCGTTTCCGGTACCTTACTGGGGATTAAAGGCCAGTACTTAATTTTCGATTCTGGGGTGATTAACATTCGAAAATTTGGCTCGTATCATATTAGCGCTCAGTTCAGCTAGGACAATTAGCTCAACTAGCCCAATTAGTATAACTTAGGACAATTGCTAGCGACTCTACAAGCACACTGAGCTGGAGAGGCAAGGGGACAAATAATTACGGAATAATCGTTTATTTTTTGTTTAATAAGACTATACTTGCAAGAAAATATCCTAGGATTCAATTAAATAGCTAATGTTGGTATTTAAGTGAAGCACAGAGGATTTTTCGCTCGCCTAGCTAGGTATCTATAACGATGACAAAGTTTGGGAATGCACTACATGAAAGCTGTTGAATACGCTGAAAAAGCCAATGAAATTTTTGTTTTGTCAGATTCTTTTCTGCGCATTAAAGAACTAATCGATGACGAAACCTCAACCATTGATGATATTGCAGAGGTTATTCTTATTGACCCTGCGCTTTCGGCAACGGTGCTCAAGCTTGCTAACAGTTCCTTTTTTAACTATCCAGGTAAGATAGACACCATCTCTAAAGCTGTACTCGTGCTTGGTATTACTGAAGTCTATAACTTGGTCATTGCTTATTTCACCACTGACGCGTTCAAAAAGATTGATGCAGATGCTAAATATTTAGAAAGCTACTGGGAATGCTCAGTTGATTGTGCATTGCTTATCAAATATTTGGGTGAGTCGCTCCGCGTGCCCAACGCAGAGCGCTTGTTTATCCTCGGCTTACTTCACAATCTTGGCGAGTTAGTCGTGAAGCAGTCTATGCCTGAGCAAGTTGAAGCTTGCCAACCCGATGGCAGCGATGCTATGCCGTGGCAGCTGCAGCAGCAAACCTTGGGTTTTACTTTTGGCGAGTGCACTGCTGAGCTGCTGAAAATTTGGCAGTTGCCTTATTCGCTTATCGAGCCTGTTCGCGCGCAAGACAGTGACGATCTTAGCCATGCCAGTGATGAAACGAAGTTATTGTATGTGGCCAAGCGTCTAATGTGGCATAGCAACTATTTTCCTAAAGACTCACTTGATAAGTTTATTAATCAAGAGCAGCTAGACGCACTATTGGTGAATCAAGAACTCGTGGGCGCAGCCTTGAGCTACTGCGATCAAGAGCGTTTGGCGGTGCTTTCAGTGCTTAAACCTAGCGCATTGATGATTTACTAGCGACAAGCGGCTATATAATCCATCTTGACGCGTTAATGATTGCTTCGATCGTCTTCTTGCGTCATCGTAGACATTCTCGCGCCAACTAAACTCGCGATAATAATCGCTAAGTAAAACTGCCCTGAAATCGCCTGAAAGTACACTAAGAAACGAGTTAATGGTAGGGTGGGGCTAATATCGCCAAAGCCTAAAGTGGTCAGTGTGACAAACGAGAAGTAGATAAAGTCAGGAAATAAAATATACCAAGCTTCATTTTCCCCTAGGCCGCTAAATGCATTGCCGAAATAAAGTTGGGCTAAGGTGTAAAGTAACGCCCAAATCAACCCCAGTAATAAATACAAGCATATTGATCCTAGAATTTTGTTGCCATCTATCTTACCGGAAAAAATCACCTGCTTGAGTGTTTGAAACGCAGTAAACACAAAGAAGAAAAGCATTAATATCAAGTGCGTAAACTCAATACCAAACGCATTAGTGTAATTGCCTATCATAGAGGTCAAAATAATAGCGCTTGGGAAAATAGCAGCTTTAGTGAAGAGTACATGCTCGCTTTTTACCCCCCAAACTGCCAGTAATAATGTGATCACCGTGGTGGATTGTACGAATCTTTGAATAGAAGCATCAAAAAATTGCTGGGCAATGGCGGTGCTAAGCAGCAGTAAGGTAAGTGCCACAGTTAAGTACATGAAATTATCATGATGCGTCATTTTTTTTAGATGTGCTTTCATAAGTATCAGTGCGTCAATCTGTTCTTGGCTGCTTTTCCTATACTGCTCTCAATTTATCAAACCCCATGATGAATACCAATCTCGTTTACGTTCGAAAATGTACCAAAGTAGTGCTGCTCAATCTTTGTGCACGCTTTCAGGTCATTGCTTTGTCTGAGGTGCACCATAGAAGTGCAAGGAGAATTCGAGTTATCACTTTAAAATATTTAAATTGTTGTTTTTAATGAAAATAAATTGTTTGGCACAAGGCTTGTTACATTTTTACAAAAAACGATAGGGGAATAACAATAATGAAGTTAGTTAACGCAATCATTAAGCCGTTCAAGCTCGATGATGTTCGAGAAGCTATCTCGGAGATCGGTGTTGAGGGTTTGACTGTCAGTGAAGTCAAAGGGTTTGGTCGCCAAAAAGGACACACAGAGCTATATCGTGGTGCCGAATATCAAGTGGATTTCTTACCAAAAGTTAAATTAGAAATTGCCGTAAACGACGACGTGGTTGAGCGTTTAGTTGAAGCCATTACCAAAGCTGCTTATACCGGCAAAATTGGTGACGGTAAAATCTTCGTTTACAACTTAGAGCAAGCCGTGCGTATCCGTACAGGCGAAAACGACGTAGCAGCACTGTAGGGGATCATCATGGAACAAAACATTTTTCACCTTCAATATGCGATGGACACATTCTATTTCCTAGTGTGTGGTGCATTGGTTATGTGGATGGCGGCTGGTTTCTCGATGTTAGAAGCGGGTTTGGTTCGCTCAAAAAACACGACTGAAATTCTAACCAAGAACGTCGCCTTATATTCTATCTCTTGCATCATGTACTTAGTGATTGGTTACAACATTATGTACGGCTCTGCAGGTGCATTTTTATCAGGTATCGAAGCTATTGATGCCGATGCGGTATTAAAAGATTTTGCAGCACGTGATGATGGTTTCACTGGTGGTGCTATCTACTCAACGGCATCTGACTTCTTCTTCCAAGTGGTATTCGTGGCGACAGCAATGTCAATTGTTTCAGGCGCGGTTGCAGAGCGTATGAAGCTTTGGGCTTTCCTCGCATTTGCTGTTGTACTTACTGGTTTCATCTACCCAATGGAAGGTAGCTGGACTTGGGGTGGCAATGCGGTATTTGGTTTGTACACACTGGGCGACTTAGGTTTCTCTGACTTCGCAGGCTCAGGTATTGTTCACATGGCGGGTGCGGCAGCAGCACTAGCAGGTGTATTACTACTGGGTGCACGTAAAGGTAAATACACGGCTGACGGTAAAGTTAACGCGATTCCAGGTGCTAACTTACCATTGGCAACACTAGGCACTTTCATCTTATGGATGGGTTGGTTCGGCTTTAACGGCGGTTCAGTGCTTAAATTAGGTGATATCGGTAACGCACATTCAGTTGCTATGGTGTTCCTTAACACTAACGCAGCTGCCGCTGGTGGTGCCGTAGCAGCGTTAATCCTAGCGAAAATCTTATTCAAGAAAGCAGATTTGACCATGGCATTAAACGGTGCGTTAGCGGGCCTAGTCGCAATTACTGCAGAGCCTTCTACGCCAACTCCGCTACTTGCAACTTTATTCGGTGCAGCTGGCGGTATCATCGTCGTATTATCAATCATCGGTTTAGACAAGCTACGCATTGATGATCCCGTAGGTGCTATCTCAGTTCACGGTGTCGTCGGCTTATTTGGTCTACTGATCGTGCCATTAACGAACACAGGTGCTACTTTCTCTGGTCAGTTAATCGGTGCCGCTACTATCTTTGGTTGGGTATTCGTAACTAGCTTCATCGTATGGTTCGCATTGAAAGTAACCATGGGGATTCGTGTTAGCGAAGAAGAAGAGTACGAGGGTGTTGATAAGGCTGACTGTGGCTTAGAAGCTTATCCTGAGTTTACTCGCAACTAATCAAGGTTTAATTAACCTAGCATCAAGAAGCAGCCTTAGGGTTGCTTTTTTTATGATGTAAGCGGTGAATCAATACTAAATAATTTATTTCACTCATTTTTGTGTAGAATTAATGCAATAGATTGAACGGAAGTAGAAAGCTGATTATGGCAAGAGAGCAATTTGGTATTTGTGCCGAGCCCAACTTACACGGTACTTATCTAATATTTAATGCGATGGATGACAGTAATGCCTTTATTCGCCAGGCATTATCACGAATTCCCGCCATGCTTGATCACTATGCAGATCAATTCTCAGAGGCAAACTTAAATGGCGTTGTCGCCATCGGTGCCAATTATTGGGATGAACTTGTCCCAGAAGGGCGCCCTAATCAACTTGCACCGTTTCCGACATTGCAAGCGGATGATCGTATTGCGCCAGCCACGTCAGGTGATATTTATATTGAAATTCGCAGCGACCGAGCTGATGTTAACCATATTGTTAGCTCAAAAGTGGTTGAACTTCTGGAAGATAAAGTCGAGTTGATTGAGCAAACCCGCGCTTTTCGCTACTTGGACGGCCGCGATCTTACTGGCTTTGTTGACGGTACAGAAAACCCACAAGGGTTGCATCGCCGCGAAGTCGCTTTGGTAAAAGAAGCACAAGATGCCGCCTTCGCTGGTGGTAGTTATCTCCATATTCAGCGTTATCGCCACAATATGAAGCTGTGGAATATGCTCAAAGAAAAAGCCCAAGAAGATGTCTTTGGTCGCACTAAGCTCGACAATGTTGAGTACGCCTCTGCGGACAAACCGTTAACAGCTCATACTAAGCGCACCAACTTAAAAGACGCTGACGGTAAGAGTATTGAAATTCTACGCCAGAGCATGCCGTATGGCGATATGAAAGTACAAGGCTTGTTTTTTACCTCATACTGCCATTCACCTGAGCCTTTTACACTCATGCTGAAAAGTATGATCCAAGGGGATGAACACGGCCATTTCGACCATATGTTGAAGTATACAGAAGCACAAACTGGCGTTGCTTTTTTTGCACCCAGCCTTAACTTCTTATCCGGGCTAGCAGAAGCCTAACAAAGGCAAAAGCCAACAGAAAAATAAAGCAGCTAAATTAGCTGCTTTATGTTGTTTGGGCTACCCTGCTGTTGAAGTGCTTTGTCACTTAAAGTAGGCTTTACTTCAAGCGAATTCCATCATCGCCAATGGTAATTTTGTTTTGCTTGAGTAAGTGACCCACGGTCGCTTTAAAGGCTTTTTTACTGACACCAAATTCGCGGCTAATTTCAGCGGGTGATGACTTATCATGCAAGGCACAATAACCGTTATTCTCTTTTAGGTAAGCCATTAACTTATCCGTGAAATCAATGACTTTTCCTTTACCTGCACGGGCAAGAGTCAAATCAATGCGGCCATCTTCACGCACGCGTTTGATGTAGCCTTGAACGGTTTGCCCAGTGTGCAGTTTTTGATGAATTTCACTGGTGAAAATTAATCCCCAATGCTGATTATTGATAATGGCTTTGGTGCCTAAATCAGTGCGGCCAGCGATAACAAGCTCCACCGCTTGGCCTTCTTGGTAGTCAGCTGGCCAAATATCTAAGTACTTATCCAACTTAGAAGAAGCCACCAAGCGCTCGGTACGTGTATCGACAAATACGTGCACTAAGTAACGTTTACCTAGTTCCATTTTTTTGTGCATTAGATTCTGAGGTACCAATAAGTCTTTTGGTAATCCCCAGTCAAGAAAAGCGCCAAGCTTGTTCACTTGCTTGACGTTGAGTGAGGCAAAGCCACCGGCTTCGACATAAGGTTTATCTGTGGTCGCAACAAGTCGATCTAACGAATCGGTGTAAACAAAGACATCGAGTACATCGTCTAACTCACAGGTTTCTGGCACATAGCGATTAGGTAGCAAGATCTCGCCTAAGTCACCACCATCTAAATAAACGCCGTTGGCGGTATGCGCAATAACCTTGAGTTGATTGAATTTGCCGATGTCAGCCACAGTTTTAGCCTCAAAAATGAAAAACGCGCTATTTTACCTAAGCGCCATGCCAATTGCGAGTTGTGGATAAAACCAATAGTTTCGTAGCGGGTTGTAAAGCGCGACTGTCACCAACTCAAGTGGGATGGCGCATCGTGCTAGAAAAAATAAACGACGGACAGGTCACCAAACGATGTTTGAATATGACGGCCTTCTTGTTTCCACGCACGCAGTAATACTAAAAACTTTTGGTTTTGTGATGTCCATGAAAGACCTGCGCCATAAGCACGCGCTTTTTCGTCGCCTGATTCTTTCAAATTGTCTACATCACTGAGGTTTTCAATGGTGCCTTTGCCAAATTTGTATTCGGCAAAAAAATGAATATTGTGAGGCGCTTGTAAGGATAAAAATGGGCCTATATCACCGCTGTAAGAAATGGAATCGAGCTCGGTTTTTGGGCGGTCATCGACATCGACAAAGTCAGTATCAAAGATGAGGGAATTGTTTGATTCAAGTGATAATCGTTTAATTGACCAACCACCATTAATGCTCAACGACCAGTCAAAAGACGAACTCAGTTTAGGGCGGTTGAGGAAGAAGTGTTCAAATGCTGAGGTTTTACCACCAAAGGTGTAAAGGCTGTGTTGACCGAACAGCTCTATTTTGGTTGATTTGGTTTGCGCAAAAAAGTCACTTTGTTGGCCTGGTCCTATGAGGTTCTCGACTCTCGTTTGCAAACCTTCAAGTGTTTGGTAATTCAGTACTATTCGAGTGTTCTTGAGCTTTCTATAGGAAATCAGAATATTTTGCGTATCGGTTTCGATATCGTCTTTTCTGGCGTCAACGGCATAACCAATTTCAATATCGTTAATGTCGAGAAAAAAACCAATGCGTTCGTTATTCGTTGGCGAGAGATGAAAAAGGGCTTTTTGTTCAACGCCATTGCTTGAACGGTAAATCAGGCTTTGGCTAGTATCGGGACGAGAAAGCGTGGTTCTTAATGAAATGATGTCCCAATCTATTGCTAGACTATGATGAGAGGCTATCGCTAGTGCCAACCCGAGATAACATGAAATCCTGTGTTTCGCCACGCTACGACCACTGAGTAGATAAATGTTAATTTCAGTCTAACTTGAGAAAGTCGTGGAATATGTCACAAATTTATAAAAAATTTAAAACAAAATCAGTGCAAGTGGGCAATGTCGGCAAAGCATAATGAAGTGGTGAAGTATAGAAGCTCAGCCCTTAACGCTAGTTTCTGTGCAGCGCTCACTTACCTTCGTCCTCGTATTTACTTTACTTAATTGAACCGCTCAATTTAACCTGAGCTTGGAGTTTAGCCTGCGTATATTCACTGTGGCGCAAATGGAGTAGATCCGCAATTTTTCGAATCACATGCTGTTCGATTGCCACCAGTTCGCCATCAGCAAGCGCTAGTTGCCACAAGGTTTCAACCATCACGACTTTTTGCTGAGGTGAGTAATGTTGGTTTAACACCGAAGTAAAGCGGTGAAAGTCTGTTGCATTCTCACTTAGCTCGATGGCCTGTGTAACGAGTTCGCTAACCTCATTAGTTGTTAGCGGGAAATACGTGGCGAGTATGTGTTGAATATGCTGTTGTTCGCTCTCGTCCATTAGCCCATCAGCTTTCATCACTTCAACGAGCAATACCGCACAGGCAATATCAAGGTTGAGTTTATCTTCCTCCACGACTTGTTCTTGAAAAACGTCATTAAAGAATTGTTGAATTTTATTCAGCATGATATGGGCTACTCTGTTGGGTACGGCTTTGCAGGATGTTGTTTAACAAGATTCACTTTACCGGATTGTGCGCTTTGCTCAATCTTAGCGCCAATCATAGCTAACACAAGGCCACTTTTGTGTCTGAGTATTAAGTAAAGGTACGTATTGCAAAGGGAATTTTTAGTATTAGTGATTACCACTAATTAAATTCATATTTAATCAATTATTGATGAAAATAACTAAACAATTGCTGTTTAACTGGCTTGTTTAGCGGCAAAATTCAGGTGGTAAATTAATGCCGTCTTCAATTTATCTACTTGTAAATAAAGCATAAAAAAATTTTTTGTAAGTGGGGGTCCACAAACATAAGGCTTGGCGCGTAATTTGTAATAACCGTTTACAACTTTAACCGCGCTTATGACAAAAAGTTAGATAAAATTCACATTTGGTCATAAGAAGTTGCATGCAAATTGAGGGCAAAGCAGTGACAAGGAAAAAACAAATAATTATACCCATCATCATCTTAGTCAGTGGCATTTTAATCTTTATGGCATTGTCGAGCATGAAAAAACCTCCTGAAGAAAAACCTGAAGTTGATAACACACCGATTGTCGCGGTTGAACCTGTTTCCGTTGGCCCAATGCACCTGAAAGTCGGTTCGCATGGCGTTGTTGTACCTAAGTACGAAACAGAATTGGTGGCTCAAGTAAATGGGCAAATCGTTGAACTGTCCTCGGCATTTGTCAGGGGTGGATTTGTCGAAAAAGGCCAATTGTTAGCGCGAATCGACCCTAGCGACTATGAGGCAGCACTGATTGATGCCGAAGCAAACCTCGCATCATCGCAAGCTTCGTTAGAAACAGAGCGTGCACAAGGTAAAGTGGCAGAAAGCGAATGGCGTAAAATTACCGATGCCTTGCCAACCGAGTTGAGTTTGCGTAAACCTCAGCTTGCGCAAGAGCTAGCGCACGTTAAGGCGGCAGAAGCGCGCGTGCTAAGAGCAAAACGTGATTTAGAACGCACCGAGATTCGCGCGCCATATGATGCCATGATTGAAATGCGCTCAATTGGTTTAGGCTCATATGTCGGTACCGGCAGCGCGGTTGGAAAATTGTTAGGTACGGCGATTGCAGAGGTACGCTTACCTGTGGCAGATAACCAATTACAATTCTTAATTGAAGAGGGCAAAGCGGCCTCAGTGACCTTAAAAGGCACGTTTGCAGGTCAAGAGACGCAGTGGCAAGCGCAAATTGCACGTGGTGAGGGCGTTGTCGACAACACCAGTCGTATGAGTTACTTAGTTGCTGAAATCAAAGATCCCTATGCATTAACCGACAGCAGCCATAAACCCCTGCGCTTTGGTGCCTACGTTAATGCCGATATTTACGGTTTAATACTGGCTAGTGCGACCACAGTACCGCGCTATTTGGTAGAGAACGAGCGCATCGCCATTTTAGATAGCGATTCTAAGCTACGTTATGTCAGCGTTGATATTATTCGCCAAGATGGAGCTAGCCTTGTGATCGGCGGCGGATTGAACCAAGGTGATCGCCTTATCGTGTCGGCCCTTGACTACCCTGTCGATGGCATGGCGTTGGCCTTAGAAAGCGATAAACAAGACAGCGAAGAAAGCTCTGAAAATAGCGGCGAAACGCAAGTTGCTAGTGTCACAGCAGCAGTGGAGTAGGCTCATGAGTGACTATACCCCAGCTCAAATAGCCGATACGCATAAAGGCTTAATTGCTTGGTTTGCTCGCAACTCGGTTGCAGCCAACCTATTAATGGCGTTTATCTTGATCGGTGGCTTGCTAACCGCAGGCACTATCAGTAAGCAAATGTTCCCACAATTCAAAATTAATTGGATTGAATTCAATGCCTCATACCCCGGTGCTGCGCCACAGGAAGTCGAGGAAGGCATTACCATTAAAATCGAAGAAGCCCTTGAAACCATTCAAGGTTTAGACCGCGTGATCACTTATTCAAATCGCAATGGCTCCAGTGGTTATTTCCGCGTTGATGAAGATTACGACCCGCAAGTAGTGCTTGATGAAGTTAAATCGCAAATCGATTCTATTTCATCGTTTCCTGACGGTATGGAGCGCCCGGTTGTTGAACGCATCAAATATCGCCAAGAAGTGATGTACATCAGCCTATACGGTGATTTAACCAATAAAGAACTAAAAGCCTTAGGGAAAAAAATTCACGATGAAATTCAGCAGCAACCACTGATCAATATTTCAGAGTTCTATAGCGGCCTTGGCTATGAAATTTCAATTGAAGTGAGCAAAGATCGCTTACGTGAATACGGGTTAAGTTTTAGCGATGTCGCGCAAGCTGTGCGCAATCACTCGCGTAATATGTCGGCGGGTCAAATTCGCGCGGAAAATGGTTACATCAATCTACGCGTCGAGAACCAAGCGTATCGCGGTCACCAATTCGAGCAAATTCCTGTGATTACCTTAGGTGACGGCACCAAAATATTGCTTGGAGATATCGCCACGATTAACGATGGCTTCCAAGAAGGCCTTCAGTACTCTAAATTCAATGGCAAAAACTCGGTCACATTTTTTGTCGGTGCCGCTGGCGAGCAAAGCATTACTAATGTCGCCAAAGTGATGAGCGACTTTGTTGAGCGCAAGCAAAAAGAACTGCCAGAGGGCGTAAAGTTAGAAACTTGGGTAGACTTTACTTACTACCTTGAAGGCCGCTTAGACATGATGCTAGATAACATGAAAAGCGGTGCTGTGCTGGTATTTCTAATGCTTGCCTTGTTTTTGCGCATTCGTTTGGCGTTCTGGGTGATGATGGGTTTACCTGTGTGTTTCTTAGGAACACTATTGGTCATGCCACTAGAATTCATCAATGTCACCATTAATATTACCAGCTTGTTTGCCTTTATTTTGGTACTGGGTATTGTCGTTGATGATGCTATTGTCATGGGGGAAAGTGCGCACGCAGAAATTGAGGATAAAGGTCACTCGCCAGAAAGTGTGATTCGCGGCGTAAAACGCGTTGCGATGCCAGCTACCTTTGGTGTTCTCACCACCATTGCCGCGTTTGTCCCTTTAGTTTTAGGTGACGGCCCAGGCTCGGCGTGGAGCCAATCTATTGGTTATGTCGTGATCTTCTGTTTATTGTTCTCGCTCGTGGAGTCTAAATTGATTTTGCCAGCGCATTTGATCAGCATGAAGGTTAAACCTGCCAATCCCCGCAACCCTTTGCACCGTTTGCGCGGCGCGGTAGATCGCGGTATGAAACACACGATTGAGCACTTCTATCGCCCTGCGATCACTACGCTAATGAACTATCGCTATGGCGTGATCATGTTCTTTATCAGTATTTTATTGGTCAGTGCCGGTTTATACAGCGGTGGTGTCGTGCGCTTTATTGGTCAACCTAAAGTACCACACGACTTCCCGCGTATTAGTATCGAAATGAATACCGATGCCGCGGAAAAAGCGACATTGAGTACGGTTTTGACAGTTGAAAACATCTTGAAAAAAGTTGACCAAGATATTGAAGCAGAATTTGGCAAGCCAATGATCGCGAATATGCAGGTTGATTTACGCAGCCGTACACGCGCGCAAATTATGGTGAAGCTAGTGGAGCCACAAGCGCGTGCCATGAACACGTTTGAGCTAGCTGACCGCTGGCGTGAAGCTATTCCTAACTTGCCTGGGGTTAAGCAATTTTCAATAGACGACAACCTATTTGGCGGTGGCCGTGAGGATGGTGATATTAGCTTTAGGCTAGAAAGCCAGGACGACGATCAGTTACTTGCTGCGGCGAAGGATTTAAAAGCTAAGTTAAACGCTTTAAAAGGGGTTGGTGATGTTAACGACAGCCGTCAAACCAGCGCGAAAGAAGTACAGTTTACCTTAAAGCCGCTTGCGTATAGCTTAGGACTCACCTTGTCAGATATCGCTTCACAAGTGGGTTATAGCTTCTATGGCTTAGAAGCGCAGCGCATTTTACGCGACAGTGAAGAGATTAAAGTGATGGTGCGCTACCCATTAGCCCAGCGCAGCTCAGTTGGTCATGTTGAAGATGTGATGATTCAAGCGCCTAACGGTGCTGAGCTACCGCTGTCTGAGCTAGCAACCATCAGCGTGGTTGATGGCGTTACGCGCATTCGCCGTGAAAATGGTAATCGCACCATTAATGTTTGGGCGAGTGTCGATGCCGCGCAGGTTGAGCCTTTTGAAGTGGCTAAAGATATTCGCGATAACTATATCCCTGAATTGCTGCGTAAATACCCACAAGTGCAAAGCCAAGTTTCTGGCCGCATTCAGGAAGAGATGGAAAGTGCCAATAAACAGCTGCGCGACTTTGTGTTATCGCTTCTGGTGATCTTCACCTTGTTAGCGGTGCCGTTAAAAAGCTACTCGCAGCCATTGATGATCATGACGGTTATTCCATTTGGTATTGTTGGTGCTATGGTCGGCCATATGATTTTAGGAATCGATCTAAATGTCTTGTCGATGTTTGGCATCATTGCCGCAGCTGGTGTGGTCATTAATGATTCACTGGTGATGGTTGACTATGTGAATAATTCTCGTCGCGAGGGGATGACCCTCAAAGATGCGGTGATTCATTCTGGCTGTCGTCGCTTCCGCGCGATTGTCCTGACGTCGTTTACGACCTTTATTGGCCTTGTACCTATCATGTTAGAAACCAGTATGCAGGCGCAAATGGTGATTCCAATGGCAGTGTCATTAGCGTTTGGAGTGCTGTTTGCGACGGTCGTCACCTTAGTGATGATACCTGCACTTTATTTGGTGATTGAAGATATTCGCGGCTTGTTTAAGCGTAACAAGCAAGCAAATATTGCACAGTCAGATAATCTTGATGACGTCAGTAATAAGCCTGTAGAGGCGAATTAATGCCTTTTAGGCAATAGACAACTTACTGATAAAAGGGAGGATCTTGGAGCCTCCCTTTTTGCTTTGTCATCGACATTAGTGTACAAAGTAAGCAGGTCTTAACACGCGCTAGATGTGATATTTGATGGCACAGTTTTGACAAGGGTAATATTTAGCAAATGATACTGAGTAATGGAACAAGCAAGGTTTGCACAAACACTAACGCAACATGACTTTGAGTTGCTGGCTCACGGGAAGCAAAGTGGTTTTGTTGCGGCTTATAAAATATACGCTGATGACGTTTATTCGCTTTGTTTTCATCTGGTGTGCGATGAAGAAATTGCCACCGAGCTGCTGCATTTAGTTTTTTCTCATCTACTCAAGCAGCTTTGCTCGATAAAGCTGAGGCAAGATCTTGGTCCTTGGCTGGAAGAGATCACGCTGACTGCCTGTCGAGCATATTTTAAACTCGCGGAATACGCCCAACAAGCAAAGTTAGAAAAGCAAGTGAAGCGCAAAGCAACAGGCGCGTTAAATCCAAACACTGTGCAGCAAAGTACGAGCGTAGCCAAGCCAACTAACTCTTTAACAGACTCTTTAACCAACCCGGTACTAAGCTCGGAAGCACTGTCACAAATCACACCTTCACAACGCGCCATGGTTTATTTACATGCAGCACAAAACATCAAACAGAAAGCCGTTATTAAGAAAATTGTCTTAACGGCCGACGCGAACATGCCCGCTTACGCTTCGTTTTACCGCGCCGCGATTAGACAATGTCGCACTTGGTTGACTAGGGTTATAAAATGAGTGGCTTTGACGAACAGTTGAAGTGGCGAATCGCAAGTGCCGATAGCTCGCTAGAGCATTGTTCCGCACCGGCGTTAGCCGAGGATATCTGGCGGCTTCACCAGCTCAGACAAATGTCTAAAATGGTGGCAATAGCGGTGTTTGCGACCTTAGTTGCTATCAGCCTTTGGTGGTACCATCACGGGCAATCAGCGGTGACCATGCCTGACTACATCATTCAAAGCCATCTTTATGAGCAGCAACTTGCACAATATGCAGATGTTGAGTTGTCTGAAAGCCACAGTGCCATTATGGCGAATTGGCACCATGAATTGTCGGTCATAGATCAAACTATAGAGCGTGGTAAAGGCAATTTATATAACGTGGAGTTGTGGCAACGCCGCACGAATTTATTGAAATTGATGGTTGAGTTTTATAGTCGACCACTTGATTTGTATGAGATTTAAGGAAGCCCAATGAAGTACTTGGTGATTGCATTGTTGCTGCTTGCTAGCAACGTTAATGGCAATGAGTTGAAGTCGGCTCAAGCACAACAAATAGCAGATCAGTTAGTCCGAACGATTAACCAGAAACTCGCCGAAATTACTGCATTAGAAGTTGCTGAAGGCGTACCCATTAAAGATATTCACATTAATCTAACACAAGGTAAGCGCTTTGACAGCGGCCGCTTTGGGGCAATTTTAGATGCCAGTCAGCCGGGTCGAGTGGTGTCGGTAACGCCACGCAGTCAAGCCAGCCAATTGGGCATCCAAAGTGGCGATTTGATTGTCGCGATTAACGATATTCCTTTCGTTGATGGTGCCGCTGGTGCCGCGCGTTTACTCCAGTATTTGCCCAATGATTCATTGGTTAAAATTGATGTTAGGCGCAATGGCAAAAGCTTGATCTTAAAAGCGCATTTAAAGGCTAAATACTTGCCGCAATGGCAGCTAACCAGTGCTGAATCATTGGGTTCAGACACAGGTTTGAACAGTAGCCATGTGCCTTATTGGCAGCTTGAAGAAAATGCGCCTATTTTTGCGAGCATGCGCGAAAAGCATATGGATGTCGTCACTAAACTTGGCAGTTGTGGGCGTATTATTTTGGTCAATAGCTTGTCGATTTCACCAACAAAATACAGTGGTTTAAAAAACACCACAGTGATCAAAGAAGTTAATGGCCAAGCCTGGATGAAAGATAAATCTCGTGTTCGCGTTGATGTTGGGCTTCATCGATTACGCATTGGCAATAAATACGATTTACCAAAAGAATTTCGCGATTTCACCATCAATGTTGCAGCGAATACTAACTATTATATCGCCTATACGCGAAATAAAGCCTGGGTTGATGATAAAGGCACAAATCTGGCACTTGGTAAATACACAGGCCCCGTGATTTGGAAGACAACAGAGCAAGCCTGTGAAAAGTAGCGGTGCGGCAATAAAAAAGCCAGTAGCGTAAAGTACTGGCTTTTTGCTATTAGTTTGCGCTAATAATACCGCAGCTTAGTCTTGGCGTTACTTAACGCCTAGCTCTTTTAAACGCTCGTCTAAGTAGGTGCGTTGCGTGTGGCGCTCAGACAATACTACTTCGTCACGCGGGTGCAAGAATAACGGTAGTGAAATACGTGAATTCTCAGAGCCTTTACCCGTTGGGTTGATCACTCGGTGGCTCGTTGATGGGAAGTAGCCACCAGTCACTTCTTGCAGCATATCACCAATGTTAATAATTAAGTTACCAAAGTCACAAGGAACGTCTGACCAAGTACCGTCATTTAACTTAACTTGTAAACCAGGCTCATTAGCGGCTGGTAAAATAGTAAGCAAGTTAATATCTTCGTGTGCTGCGGCGCGAATAGCACCTGGCTCTTCATCACCTTTTAATGGCGGGTAATGCAATACACGTAGCAAGGTATTTGGCGTGTCTTTGATCATATTTGACAGTGGCTCAGAGTACTTAGCTGCAATTTCCGCTGGGCTGTGTTTTTCTACCCAATCAAGTAGCTCTGCTGCTAGGTCAGACGCTAGCTTGTAGTACGCCATAATCTCGTCTTTTAGTGACGCCGGAATGCGGCCCCAAGGGTAGACGTGGTAATACTCTTTAATGTCTTTTTTCGTGTGTCCTTTTGCGATCTCAGAAATTTCTGGCGCAAAGTAACCGTCTTGAGTTTTTGGATCGTATGCGAAATCGTCTTTTTCATCGCTGGTAAAAAACTCGTACCAGTTATTGTAAATAGACTCAACAACCTCTTGTTTAATTGGGTGATTAACCAGTACACCGAATCCAGTTTCTCGTAAACTTTTAACGAATTGTTCAGGTGCATCAGGTGATTGATAGTCCACAACTTGTACTTGCATCGCTTTCTCCTGCTAAGGCATTATGTGATAAATATAGTTGATAATAATTATATCATTACTTGACTATATGGTCAGCTTTTTATTTTGTGGTATGACATCTAATTGATGGCTGGTTATAATAAAAACACTTCTATCTGGGATAACTACATCAAATGACGAGAAATTTATTACTTTTGGCATCAGCCAGTATTTTGTTGTTAGGCTGTGCTGCTAATGAAAATGCTTGCGAGGATGTTACGTTAGCCGCTGAGCAAGTGCAGCAGTGCCAAGTATTACAACGTCAAATTACACAAGCGAAAGATCGACCTATACTGCGCACTGAGCTTGAGCGACGCTATGAACAAGACTGCGTTCAAATCCGTTATTACCGAGACGACAAGCAAGCGGCGATTTGTGGTAATAAAGATCAATTAGAGCAAGCCGCGGAAGCATTGAAGAAAGAAAGCAAGTAACAGGAATTTCTTTCGTCATCGTGTTTTGCAATTGAGTTTTAGTAAAGGTAGTAGGTATCGCGTCATGACAAATTCATCAGGTGAAAAGTTGCCCAATAGCGATGAATTAAACCAGACAAATGAGCTGGAGCTATACAGAGTCGCGTATCAGAACCTACAACAGCGCCACACCGCGCTTTTTAAGTTAAACCAACTGTCACAAGAGTGTAAAGAGCTGTCCACGTTCTACGGGCAAGTTCATCAAGTCATCAAAGCCATCATGACGGCAGAGAACTTTTATATCGTCATGTATGACCAAACACTGTCAACGTTAGAATTTGTTTATCATGTTGACGAGGCTGACGATGTGCCGAAAGGGCAAATTCCATTTGATAGCTTCAGGGGCTCTTTGACGAGTCATGTTATCGCGACCAAAGAGGCGTTGCTGGCGACGCCTAACATGATAGAAAACATGATCGCGGACGGGGTGCTTAACAATATCGGCACCGCGGGGATGGACTGGCTTGGTGTGCCACTTATGCAAGATGGCTTTGTTATCGGTGTTATGGTGATCCAAAGCTATAACGAAGATACTCGCTACAGCGAAGAAGACAAGGCACTATTGACCTACACTGCCCAACACGTTGTCTCAACCCTTATCCGTTTACAAGATCACGAACAGCTGCAAAAGGCGGTGTCATCGCGAACTCGTGAGTTGATGGAACAAATTCGCGAACGGGAAAAAGCTGAACTGTTACAAGAATCGCTTTATCGCATTTCCGAATTAACGAATAAAGTCGGTCTTGAAATAAGTGATTTTTATGGCCAAGTGCACAATATTATTGGCCAATTGATCAACGCTGAGAACTTCTTTATCGCTAAGTATGACAAAGAAAGTGATACCATAGACTTTGTCTACTACTTAGATCAAAACTCACGCAATACCGCCAGTGACTTTTTGCCACAAAAATCTTCCGACCTCTACACTGCCTTAGTGATCAGGCGCAAGCAAACCTGCTTGCTGACTTATGACGAAATGTACGAGTTGTATCGCCAAGGTGAAACGAAAAAGCCGCAAAAAGAAACTAACTCTTGGCTTGGCGTACCCCTAATTGCAGACGATGAAGTGATTGGCGTATTAGTTTTACAAAGTTATCAACGCCACATTACTTTTAATCAGCAAGATGCTGAGCTACTGAACTTTGTTTCACACCATGTGAGCATGGCCATTAGGCGGCGTGAAACACTAGATTACGAGCGACGCACCCATGAGTTGCTGGAAAAACAGGTTAAAATGCGCACCGAAGCGTTGGAAGAAGAAATTCGCCAACGCAAACAAGTCGAGCAGATGCTCAAGCACAATGCGTCACATGATGTGCTAACGGGCTTGCCAAATCGCGTCGTGTTTTTAGATTTGCTTGATCACGCCATCAACAATATGAAACGCCGGCCAGAGATGGAATTTGCCGTACTGTTTCTCGATCTCGATCGCTTTAAAATGGTGAACGATAGCCTAGGCCATCACGCAGGGGATTTACTGCTCAAAATTGTTGCCAAAGAGCTCAGAAGTATTATTCGCGCCAACGATACGGTCGCTCGCTTAGGTGGCGATGAATTTGTTGTGTTAATTGAAGATATCGACAGTAAAAACGAAGTTTATGAAATTGCGCAGCGCATTACCTGCACTTTGGCGCAACCTTTTGATTTAGACAACCAGCCAGTCTTTATCGGCACCAGTATTGGCATTTTGTTCAGTGATGTCCGTTACGATTCCGCGGAAACGATGTTGCGTGATGCCGATACGGCTATGTACCACGCCAAGGATAGTGGCAAAGGTCGATTTGAAGAATTCGACGCCAGTATGCACCAGAAAATCCAAGAAGAACTCTCACTTGAAGCGGATATTCGCCAAGCGATTGAACTAGACGAGTTTACGCCATATTTTCAGCCTATATACCAGCTAGATTCCAGCGAAATTATTGGCTTTGAAGCACTTGCTCGCTGGCAAAGTGGAAAGCGTGGCATGGTGATGCCAAATAAATTTATACCTGTCGCTGAAGAAACTGGCTTAGTGGTTGATATTGACTTACAAATTATTCGCAAAGCTTGTGACCAGCTAAAGCAATGGCAAACACAAGGTATTTGTAATCAGCAATACGTGAGTTGTAATTTGTTTGGTAATCACTTTTACAATCCAACGCTCCCCGCTGAAATTCAACACATTCTGGCCAGTGCGGGCTTAGAGCCAGCACACTTGCGTATTGAGTTAACTGAGCGCGTGCTATTGGAAGAAAATGAAGTCGTGCTAGCGAACATGGAAGCGTTAAAGCAATTGGGTATTAAGCTATTACTGGATGACTTTGGTACTGGCTATTCAAGTTTGAGTTATATGCATCGCTTCCCGTTAGATGTGGTGAAAATCGACCGTTCATTTATTACTGACGCACATTTAAAACCGAACAATCGAGCCATTATTAAAACGATTATCGATTTGGCGGCCAACCTGCAATTAGCAACGGTCAGTGAAGGCATTGAATGTCAGGAAGAGGCGGATATTCTCGCGCGAATGGGTTGCCTATTCGGCCAAGGGTACTATTTTGCCAAACCTATGCCGGGTGAGCAAACAACAGCATTATTAACCGCTTAGTCGCTCAGGTTTACGTAATTCGTCATTAGGATAACAGCTTAGTCAGCAAGGTTATGCAATTACTCTATTAAAAGCGGTTATGTTTAGGTATATTGTTAAGTAATTTATTAACTTACTCTCTGGATTAATGACACTACTTTTAATCTATCTTGCTGTCGCCATTGGCGTTTCTTTTCTTTGTTCCATTTTAGAAGCAGTTTTACTATCGGTTACGCCGAGCTATGTCGCGCAGGTGCTAAAAAGTAAACCGCGCGGTGGTAAAGTGCTGGAAAGCGTTAAAACTAATTTGGATCAGTCGATCTCAAGTATTCTTATTCTTAACACTTTCGCCCATACAATGGGGGCGGCAGGCGTTGGTGCACAGGCCATTCAAGTGTTTGGCGAGTCGAAAGAGACACTCGTTGCCTTTTTATTAACCTTAGCGATTTTATACTTCTCTGAAATCATTCCTAAAACACTTGGTGCAACTTTCTGGCGTAATCTAGCCATACCTTCGGCGTACATTATCAGCTTTTTAGTGAAACTGGTTTACCCCTTGGTTTGGGTGTCTTCATTCTTGACTCGTTTGTTTAGCAAAGGGAAAAATGAAGTCATCAGCCGTGAGGAAGTGTTAGCGTTAGCAGCACTGAGCCACAAGGACGGTGCGATTGTTGGGCAAGAAAATCAATTAGTTGAGAATATTTTACAGCTGCGCGATGCCAAGGCGGAAGATATTTTAACACCGCGTAGTGTGGTTCATGCGCTACCTCAAGACATTACCGTAAGCGAGGCACTCAGTGCGGAAAAAACCGCTAACTTTACCCGTATCCCTGTGTTTCAAGAGTCAATAGATAACATCACAGGTGTACTGCTTAAAGCGCACCTATATGAAAGCGAGCGTCAAGGTAAAGGTGATATTCCGGTGCGAGAAATAGCCCTACCTTTGTATCGAATCTCTGAAAGTTTCCCTGTGCTTAATCTTTTGGATGTCTTTATTAAGCGTCACGAGCATATTTTCTTAGTGGAAGATCACTTTGGTCAAACCGCGGGTATTGTCACGCTTGAAGACTGCATTGAAACCTTCTTGGGACGTGAAATTGTCGATGAAAGCGACCAAGTTGAAGACATGCAAAAGCTGGCAAAAGCCAATTATCGCCACCGCTTAAAAGCTAAGTTCTCTGCTAAGTCGCAAAAGCAGTAGCCTTTAGCGAGCTGCATTGCCAATTATATTGCTAACTACATAGCCAAGCAGTGCGCTTGCATTGCCCATTATGGCCAGCAAGTCTTATGACACAAAAATCCGATAAGCCAGCACCTAAACGTGCTGGCACTAACAAAAAAAACACCACCACATCACCACGTCGAAAAACGGCTAGCACAAGTAAACGTGCCAGCGGTGCGAAGCAATCAACGACGAGAAATTCCAAACAAGCTAAGTCAGCAGGCAGCAATTCAACAGGCAGTAATTCAGCAGGCAGTAAATCCGCAGGTAAGCAAACCAGCAAGATTAGGCGCTTTGGCCATTGGCTGTTCGCCACGGGATTGAAGCTCAGTGTTTTTGTGCTGTGCTTTTTAGTGGTCTACACCGTTTATCTGGACGCTAAAGTCAGAGAAAAGTTTGAAGGTCAGCGTTGGCAAGTGCCCGTACAGGTATTTAGCCGCGCGGAATTAGTCGGCGCAGGTGAGCCGCTGTCTTTACCCTATCTCGCTAAATCACTCTCTCGCAGTGGTTATCAGAAAGTCGCGAAAGTGTGGCGCCCCGGTCAATATGCACAATCCGCCTCGCGCATCATTATTTTCCAGCCGGAATTTAGTTATCGCGATCATGACTATAGCGCTGCGCGCTTAACGATTGACGTAAGCGGGGGCAAAGTTCAGAAAGTTTACCACGGCAATGATTTAGTAAAGTCAGTCACCTTAGCGCCACAACTGGTCGCACGGATTATCCCGTCCAGTAAAGAAGACCGCGTTTTGGTTGGGCTTGAGCAAGTGCCCGAATCCCTACTAGATACCTTATTGCTTGTTGAAGATCGCGATTTTTATTTTCATAGTGGTGTGTCGCCACTGGGCATTTTACGCGCTTTATATAGCAATATCGTGGCAGGCCGCACCGTACAAGGCGGCAGTACGCTGACTCAACAGTTGGTTAAGAATATGTACTTAACCCGTGATAAAACCTTAGTACGCAAAGTAAATGAAGCCTTGATGGCACTTATTCTTGAATATCGTTACAGCAAAGACCAGTTGCTCGAAGCCTATGTAAATGAAGTGTATTTGGGGCAGCATTTTGCCAATGGTGTTTATGGTTTTGGTTTGGCATCAGAGTTTTATTTTGGTCGACCATTAAATCAGTTAACTCCTGCGCAAATGGCATTATTGATTGGTGTCATCAAAGGGCCAAGTTACTACGACCCCTGGCGTAAGCCGGAAAATGCCAGAAAACGCCGAGATTTAGTACTCAAGCTGATGGTCGAGCATCACTTAATTGATGTGCCTAGCTACGAACAGGCAATGGCGGCCAAGCTTGGCATTCGACCTAAGCGGCGTATGTTGCGCCAGCACTTTTACAACTATATGCAGTTAGTCAAACGCGAATTACCGCAATTGCTAGGGGATCAGCAACAAAACGCCGGTGTCAAAGTGTTTACTGGCTTCTCTATGAAGGCACAGCTGTTATTGGAGCAAACCACGGCTCAAACCTTGACTGAGTTAGAGCGCAAACACAAGCAAACCTCATTACAAGCGGCCGCCATGGTTACTGAATCGGCCACCGGTGAGGTGATGGCGTTAGTGGGGGATAGAAACTTTGATAACAATGGCTTTAACCGCGCGTTAGATGCCCACAGGCCGATTGGCTCATTAATCAAACCCGCAGTGTACTTACCGGCATTAGAGCGCTATCAACAGTTTAATTTTGCGACACCTATCGAAGACAAGCCGATCACGCTAGGCTCAGAGCAAGGCAAGGAATGGCGCCCTAAGAACTATGACGGCAAGTTTCGAGGCCAAGTGCCATTAGTTGATGGTCTTGTTGAGTCGCTAAACATCCCAACGGTTAATCTAGGCATGTCGCTTGGCTTAGCAGATGTCGCCCAGTCAATGGCCATGTTAGGTTACGAAAAGCCGCTTACTGAACGGCCTTCCATGTTACTGGGGGCGGTGAATATGTCACCTTACCAAATAAACCAGCTGTATTTGCCAATCGCCAATCAGGGGTACTACGAACGCACGCATGCTATCACGCATGTGGTTGCCCATAGTGGCGAAACCTTGTGGCAATATCAGCCTAGGCATGAACAACGTATTTCATCGCAAAGCGCCTACTTGATGAACTATGCTTTACAGCAAGTAACACAGCGCGGTACGGCCAAGTCCCTTACTTGGCGCTTAAAAGGTGCTGAGGTTGCTGGTAAAACAGGGACGACTAACGATCAACGCGACAGTTGGTTTGTCGGTTACGACCAGCAGCAGTTGATCACTAGCTGGATTGGACACGATGACAACAAACCAATGAAATTAACGGGCAGCAGCGGTGCCTTAGTGCTTTTTGCTAACTACTTAAAACAAGCGGGTGTGAATAACCTCAGTTGGCCTGCGCCGGATAACGTTACTGAGGTTGGCTTTGAGTTAACGACGGGGAATGCGGTGCGTGAAACTTGTCAAAATATGGCGTACTACCCAGCGGTGACCATAGATCTCAGTTATTCTAGCTGCATGGAAAAAATCGTCGATAAACGTTCATGGCTAGAAAAATTGTTTGGTCGAGGTGAGTAACCTCAGCTCTGGATAACTAATGTTCTTCTAGCGGCTATTTTTACTGCTACCAGCGTTAAATTTACTTGCAATAGACTAGCTATTGACGCGCAAATTTGCCTTGATATCAGCAAAAATTTCTCGCTAGAAGATAACAATAAACATAAGCATTTGAATTGATTTGTTATTCACTATTTCTTATCCAAACCTGAGGTTGAGTAGATTTTGCTACTAACACAGGCAATAAAAAAGCAGCGGAATTCGCTGCTTTTTACCGTAGCTTACATTGCAGTGATATAGATAGCTTGTTTCCATTTCGCTTTTGATATGACCAAGCAAGCATAGCCATTAGGTTTATTCGGGAGCAATGTGTTAGCACTGCCTAAAAACTTTTTTAACCAGCCTTTGGTCAGTTGTCCACCAGTAGCTAGTGACTGGATTAATTCTTTTAGGTTTGCGTTACACCTTGCGTTTGCCGCTATCATTTCTTCTACTACTGTAACTGTTCGTTCATTAAAGCCACTCTTTACACTTTTTAAATTGGCGTCATGGCCAATAGTGTGAGTAATCAGTTTATATAGTTTATCTTTCTGTGATGTCGTTAGCATTTCAAATTTACTCCATTAAATTTGCTATTTGTCGCTTAGTGAATCCATTAGAGTTAATCATCAACAGTTCATTATCTACCTCTGTTCTGGTGATGAATGTAGTACATTGCAGGCCATTGCAAGCATAGTAGAAATGGTACTTATCTGAAGTCTTTTCCGTGATTTCTGGGGAGTCAAGTGCAAAGCGTAATTCTCGTCTGGAGTTATTGAATTTATCTTTGATGTTTTCTGGCAGTGAATCTATCTTTTTTGTGCCGAGTATAATTTGGGGGTAGTCATGAAGATCGAACTCTTCTGGAAGGCCGTCTTGCTCTCGATTAATCAAAAAAGTGGCGATACTAGCGCTTTCATTAAATTTAATTATTTGCCCGTCCATATGTGACAAAACACTACCAGAGAGACACTTAGCTGCTATTGAAAGAGAGAAGTTTGCGCTTAAAAAAAACCTTACATTATCGCTGTGAGGGAGAGTACCCACATTGGCGTGAGAGTACATACAATAGAGCAGGAGGAAACTTAAAATCCATTTATTTATCATTTTATATTCCTTATAAAAATCTATTTTGTGTTGTTTGTCGACTACACAAACTTAAATAATTCTATGAATAAACACAATTATTTCCATACATTTCTAAACAAAAAAGCCCATCAGGTGATGGGCTAAAATGCAGTTTTTCTTTTACGGTTTACTCAGCTAATTTAGCAAAACAACGATCTGCTGCGGCAATCGTGTTTTCGATATCTTCGTCAGTGTGAGCGGTTGATAGGAAACTCGCTTCAAATGCCGAAGGGGCTAGGTAGAAGCCCTCATCTAACATTAAGTGGAAGAAGCGCTTAAATCTCTCACCATCACAGGCGGTTGCTTGGGCGTAGCTAGTCACCGTTTCCTCTTGGGTAAAGAAGAAACCAAACATCGCGCCAACATAGTTAATGCTCAATGCAATGCCATGCTTTTGTGCCGCCGCTTTAAAGCCTTTGGCAACTTTTTCGGTGTTTGCGGCTAGTTGCTGGTGCTTGTCACCTTGGCATAATTCACCCAATGAAGCTAAGCCTGCTGCCATGGCAATTGGGTTACCCGATAAAGTACCTGCTTGATAAACAGGACCAACCGGTGCAATGTAATCCATGATTGCTTGCTTACCGCCAAACGCGCCAACAGGCATACCGCCACCGATGACTTTACCTAAGGTGGTTAAGTCTGGTGTTACTTGGTAATGCGCTTGTGCGCCGCCTAGTGCAACGCGAAAGCCTGTCATGACCTCATCAAAAATCAAAACACTGCCGTGCGTGTCACAGACTTCACGAAGACCTTCTAAGAAACCTTCCACAGGTGGAATACAGTTCATATTGCCCGCCACTGGCTCGACAATAATACAAGCGATTTGGTCGCCTAGTTCAGCGAAAACTTGTTTTACTTCGTCAAGGTTGTTGAAGCTTACCGTTAGTGTATGCTGCGCAAAGTCTTGAGGAATGCCCGGGGAATTAGGCACCCCCATGGTAAGTGCGCCGGAGCCTGCTTTGACTAGCAATGAGTCGGCGTGACCGTGGTAACAACCTTCAAACTTTAAGATCTTATCGCGACCTGTGTAACCGCGTGCTAAGCGAATGGCACTCATCGTCGCTTCTGTACCTGAGCTGACCATGCGCAGTGATTCCATTGAAGGCACCACTTCGCGAACTTTTTCTGCCATCTCAATTTCCAGCGCGGTTGGCGCGCCAAAGCTCAAGCCATTTTCCACGGCTTTTAACACGGCATTGCGAATAACTGGGTGGTTGTGGCCTAAAATCATTGGTCCCCATGAGCCAACATAGTCAGTGTATTTTTTACCGTCGGCGTCAAAAATATAGGCGCCGTCAGCACGCTCAATAAAGCAGGGTGTCCCACCTACGCCGTTAAAAGCACGTACTGGTGAGTTAACACCACCGGGAATAATGTTTTTGGCTTGTTCAAAAAGTGCTGCAGATTTTTGCATGTTTTTTCCTGTAAATTCTATGTTCAGCTGTGTGGCGAGTATTGGCGTTAGCGAGTTAAAACGCTTTGTTGGTGTGCCACAACACGGGTTTTTCATAAGCGGTGAGCTTGTCTTCAACTCCGAGTGTTAAGGCGAATAACGCCATTCTCACCAATACGCCATTTTGCGCTTGGCGGAAAATCGCTAAATTCGCTAAATCGTTCAAATCCGTATCGAGCTCATTGGCTTCAGGACGAGAGTCACGAGGTAGAGGGTGCATGATGACTGTGTTTTCTTTGCAGTATTGCTGATACACCTGTTTGTTTAAGCTAAAGTGGCCGCGGTATAAATCGGCTTCGTCTTGGCTGGCAAAGCGCTCTTGCTGAATGCGGGTTTGATAAATCACATCACAGGCTAAGTTACCGGCAATTTTATCGGTTACGATCACCTGATGTCCCGCGTTGGTTAGCGCGGAAATAACGCTGTCTGGCATTTGCAATGCGGTAGGCGACACCATGGTCACTTTCACGTTGTTGTATAGACTGAGTAGCTTAGACAATGAATGTACGGTGCGACCATGTTTGAGATCACCCATCAACACGACATCGAGATTATCTAACCCTTTGCCAAAGCGTGACATTTCAGATTGGATGGTAAACAAGTCAAGCAAGGCCTGCGTGGGGTGCTCGTTAGCACCATCGCCGCCATTAATCACGGGGACGCTAGAGCCTTCGGCAAACTCGGCAACCGAATGCATTTTCGGGTGGCGCATGGCGATTACATCGGAGTAGCCGCTAATCACTTGCGCCGTATCGTAGAGTGATTCACCTTTACTCAGTGACGAGTTTTCTTCGCCAACGGTTTCGCGCACAAAGCCACCCAGTAAGTTAAATGCTGTGCCAAAGCTGACGCGGGTACGCGTACTCGGTTCAAAAAATAAGTTGTTTAAGATGGCGCCATCTAACACATGGCAACGCTTTTGGCGTGCGGCATAAGGAGCCATTTGTGCAGAGACATCAAGAATTTTAGCAATAGCATCGCGATCGAGTTGCGACACCGACAAGATGTGATTACCTTGAAATTTCATCATAACGCTTTTCCAGCCATGACATGAGTGGTTGCAACTAATGTCAGCTTGATATTACCGCCATTAGCGCCTCTAAAATTATCGGCGCGAATATAGCACAGAAAGCACTACAATTGAATGAGTTTACAGGCGCTTTATCACACAGCTAAAACGCCTGAGAAGTGGTGAGTTAATTTACATGGGTTTCACGTAAGCAAGGATAATAACAGCAAAAAGCATAAGCACAGGTACTTCGTTAAACACGCGATAATAGCGGCCTGAGCGGGTATTGCGATCGTGTTTGAAATCGTTGAGTAACTTAAAACAGTAACCGTGGTAGGCGAAAAGAATAATCACTAAGGTTAATTTGTAGTGCAGCCATTTCGCCGCCACAAACCATTCGCGTCCGTATTGGAAAATAAGTGCGAGCCCAAAAGCCAGCGTTAAGAAGGCAAACGGTGTCACAAACAACAACAAGCGTCGCTCCATGCCTTTGAGTTGCTCGATAACATCCGGATTATTGCTCTCAGCGTGATTGACAAACAGCCGAGGTAAATAAAAAATGCCGGCAAACCAAGCGACCATAAAAATAACGTGGAAAGCCTTGAGCCATAAAATCGTGGTCATTAATGAATATTTCCTTTCGTTAAGTAGGAGGTGATTTGTTCGAAGGTGACCAAACCAATAATATTATCCGGTGATTGGTCGTAAATGTACACGCCACCGGAGCGCTTTTCATTGAGTCGCCAATAGGCTTCCGCGAGCGTGTCTCGGCACGAAATGGGCACTAGCTTGTGCTGCCTAAATCGCTTGCTTTTACCGGGTTCGTTGATCACTTCATGCCAGTAAAATTCATCGTTGCTTTGCATGATCAAATATTCATGTTTAAGGGCTTTTTCCAGCATGACGGCTTCGCTATCACTTGCGTTAAGCAGGGCTAGGTTGGTACGCATAATGCCCAGTAAACCGATATTGTGCAGCGTATTTTCAACCGGTGGTGTGCGATAGGGCAGATCTTGCACATTAAGCTGCATAATAAACACCGAGCGGTTATTAAATAATTGCCCCGCACACAGGCAAGCGGTTGAAATTACGAGCATGGATGGCGCAATAACTTCCAGTTGGTTGGACAATTCTACCACCGCTAAGAGGGCAGCTAATGGCGCATTTAATGTCGCGGCCATAAAACCCGCCATGCCCATTAAGGCAAAATCACTGGTCATCTGATCGTCAAAAGCGATGCCCATTAAGCTGGCCGCTATGGCACCTGCAATTGCCCCAACACTTAAAATCGGGCCGATGACGCCGCCGGGAATCCCTGAGCTTACGGCGACTATCGTTAACCCACATTTGGCAATGAGCAGCCCAATTAGCAGGCCCGTACTGGCGTCATCACTCATGGTAAAGTGCATCGCACTTAGATCGGTTCCCATCGCATAGGGAATAATCATTCCTACTGCGCCGGTAATAATACCGGCGATCAGCAGACGAGCAATCACGTGGAATTTTTTCGCCTTTTCGATAGCGGTCACAATAAAGCGATTGAAAATAGCCGCTAATGTGCCGAGCATTAGGCCAAGTAATACTAGCCAAGGGTAGTGTTGGAAATCTAAACTGACGGCACTAAAGAAGCCATAACCGTGCGCGGGCCCAAAAATACTGCTGGTCACGGCTGAGCCGACAATGGCCGCGAGCATGATGGGAATAAACATGTGAACTTTGTATTCGCGTAAAATCACCTCCATCACAAATATTACCGCGGCAATTGGCGTGTTAAAACACGCTGCGATACCGGCCGCAACACCACAAGCAGCCAGTGTTCTTGTCGCATTGGACGGCAAGTTAAAACGACTGCCCAAATAGGCGCTACTCGCAGCCCCCAAGTGAATGGCTGGGCCTTCTTTACCGACCGAAAAGCCACTGGCAAGCGCGATAATGCCACCAAAAAATTGGTTAATCGTATTGCGTAGCGGGATAACGCCATAAGCAACTTTGAGGCGATGCAGTACAAAGGGAATACCCGTGCGAATGTATTGATAGCCCGTCAGCCAAGCGGTTAATAAAATCGCTAAGCTGCCAACAATTGGCAACAGTAAACGATTTAACTCCGTTAAGCTGGTATAATGTCCAATATCGGCCAAAAACCATTGTTGAATGGTATTGATGGCACCGAGAAATAGTGCAATGAGCAGGGAGGAAATTGTACCGCCAATAATGGCAAGTAAACACAGTTGCCAAGAGGTGATCGGCAGGGCTAAACGCTTGCGCATCTCCAGGTCGAAATAGTTTATTGTGTCTTTAACGCGCGTTATGTTTAGCAAGGAAAATCGTTTTACGTTGTTTTTAAATTCAATAATACTTGATAAATGAATTGGTTAGCAAAAATAAATCTGCCTGTCGTGGTTCGTCGCTTAGGCCCTTTTAAATCGGCACTCTTGCTGTTCTCTACTGTCGCACTTTGTTTGTTCGTTGGCTACCGTATTGGTAATTATTTTCACAGTTTTCAGATCAACACCATAGCGCAGCAAAAACAGCGCTTAGATAGCTTGTATGCGCAGCACAACGACAGCTTAAAGCGCATTCACATGTTAGAAGTTGAATTGGAAGTTGAACGTTTAGCCAATCAGCAGGCGCAACAGACCATCAAATCGATGGAAGTGGATCACTTTACGGTTAAAAAGCAATTGGCATTTTATGAAAAAGTCATGGCACCTGAAAAACAAGCTGACGGGCTGGTCATTGATCAAGTGGATTTATCTCCCACAGAAAGTGACAATCACTTTAAGTTTAGTGTCGTGCTTGTCCAGCAGAAGCTGAAAAAGCGTTATGCCAAAGGCTATATTGATGTTGCAGTAAAAGGCAGCCAAGCGAACCAACCGACAACACTCAACTTAAAAAACATCAGCGAGCTGTCAAAAGAACAGCGTTCATTTAGCTTGAAGTACTTTCAACGCATTGAAGGCGAGTTAACCTTACCAACGGGTTTTATTCCAGAATCATTGGAAATTAAAGCCGTGTTGCCCAAGGGAAAATGGCAAAAATATAGTGAAGTAAATCAAAGTTATCCGTGGGGGGAATTAGTTAAGCCAAGTTAGTCTATGGTTTTAGACAATCGAATACTTGATTAAAGTACTCAGGTTTACGATAATTCGCCTCTGAATTTAGCATAAGCCCTACAACAAGCGCGAGAGATGTCGATGTCTAACCCAGAATCAACTCCTGAATTACCGATTCAATTTACCGATGCTGCGGCAACTAAAGTGTTGGCCTTGGTAACAGAGGAAGAAAATCCAGCACTAAAACTGCGTGTTTATGTGACGGGTGGTGGCTGCTCAGGATTCCAATACGGTTTCACGTTTGATGAAAAAGTCAATGAAGGTGATATGACTATCGAGAAGCAAGGGGTGACTATGGTCGTTGATCCCATGAGCTTGCAGTACTTAGTTGGCGGTGAAGTTGACTACATCGAAGGTCTTGAAGGCAGTCGCTTTATTGTTAGTAACCCGAATGCAACAACAACCTGTGGCTGTGGTTCATCATTCTCAATTTAATTGCTTTGCCTGAGCGCTAGCTCAGTCACTGAATATCCAATCTTAAAGCCTGCTCAACGAGCAGGCTTTTTTGTCTCCAAAGAACTATCTTTTTACTAGGTATACGCTAGCGCTGTTGCAGCTATGTGGACATTATTTGGCGTTGTGATTGACGTAACATTTTGTAGCAACCTGATTTTGATGAATTACGGCTAGTCAGTTAGACTATACGGTCTAGTGTATTATTTAATTTTTGATAAGAGAAATTGCATGTTAAATCGCCAATGGATTGCAGAACGCCCTTATGTCATAGCGATTGTGATTGCGCTGCTATTGGTGCTCTGGATGGCCTCAGGCCTTGGACAGACGGAGAGTAAACCGCAAGAAAGCCAACAGACAACTGAACAAACGACGAATCAAGCGCCTATTCCCAAAGTAAAAGTAGCAACGCGAATGGCGACTGCGGTATTTGATAGTGTTGAGTTGTATGGGCGTACAGAGCCGGATCGCACAGCGACACTCAAAGCTGAGGTTGATGGCAAGGTGGTTGAAGTGCTCGCTAAACGCGGCGCGGCGGTTAAAAAAGGTGATGTGATTGCGCGTATTGCCATGAATGACTTGCAGGCGCGATTAACCGAAGCTAAAGCATTACGCACACAGCGGGAAATTGAGCATCAAGGCGCGACTAAGCTGCACAAAGACGGTTATCAAGGGCGTGCTCAGTTAGCGCGTGCTGTTGCGGCATTAGAAGCGGTAAAAGCGACGATTGAGCGCTTGGAAATCGATATTGCCAATACTGTGATTCGCGCGCCATTTGATGGTGTGATGAATACCCGTTATGTCGAGCAAGGTGATTACGTTAAAGATGGCGATCAAATTGCGATGATTGCCGACTTAGATCCACTGATTGTCCGTGCTCATGTCACAGAAAATCAAATTACCCAGTTAACAACAGGTCAACAGGCGCATATCGAATTGCTTAGCCACCAGCAGGCAAAAGGCCAAATTCGCTATATCGCCAGTGTCGCCGATGATGCCACAAACACCTTTAAAATTGAGGTCGCCATTGAAAATAGTGACTATCAGCTGCTCGCCGGCATGAGCGGTGAAGTGACCCTACCGTTGGCAGAAGTTGATGCCATCAAAGTTTCTCCTGCGCTGCTGGCGTTAGACGAACAAGGCAATATTGGTATTAAAACTGTAGTTAATAATCAAGTGGTGTTCACTGGCATTAATATCGTTAAAAGTGAAAGCGACGGTATTTGGCTGACCGGCTTAGGTAAGCAAGCAGATATCATTGTCCTTGGTCAAGGTTTTGTGCGTGCAGGCGATACCGTCGAAGCGGTATATGACTCAGCGCAAACACTAGCGCAGCAACCCAGCGAACTGAATAAGGGTTAGCACGATGTTATCAATGATAGATGCCGCACTTACTCGCACTCGCTCGGTGCTAATGGTGTTTGTGCTATTGCTGATTTCAGGGGCGATCACTTACGCCAATATCTCGAAAGAGTCTAATCCTGATGTCACTATTCCGTTTATCTATGTGTCTATGGTGCACGATGGTATTTCGCCAGAAGATGCTGAGCGCATGCTCGTTAGGCCGATGGAAAGTGAGCTTAAATCGATTGCGGGCGTAAAAGAGATGACGGCTAATGCCAGCGAGGGCCATGCGTCTGTCACGCTAGAATTTCTAGCCGGGCTTGATCCGAAAGAAGCACTGGCAGACGTGCGTGATAAAGTGACGCTGGCGAAAGCAAAATTACCGTCAGATTCTGAGGAGCCGGAAGTGCACGAAGTGACTATGGCCAATGAAGAGCCTGCCGTAACCGTGATCCTCTCTGGCCCTGTGACGGAGCGCGGCTTAGTCACACTCGCGCGTGATATGCGCGATCGCATTGAAAGCCTGCAAGAAGTGCTGGAAGTAGAAATCGGCGGTGACCGTGAAGACATGGTGGAAATTATTGTCGATCCGCTGTTGATGGAAAGCTACGGATTAGATCAAAACGATATTTTCAATTTAGTTGAACGCAATAACCGCTTAGTACCAGCGGGGACAATGGACACAGGTAAAGGGCGTTTTGCCGTGAAAGTCCCATCGGTATTTGAAACCATTGACGACCTGCTGGAGCTGCCCATCAAGGTCAATGACGACCGTGTTATTACCTTTGCTGATGTCTCTACGGTGCGCCGCGCCTATAAAGATCCTTCCTCTTTTGCCAGATTAAATGGCGAGCGCTCTATTTCATTGGAAGTGAAAAAACGCTCTGGTGAGAACATTATTGAAACGGTAGACAAGGTAAAATCCTTAATTGACGCACAACGGGCTAAATGGCCAAACCAAGTGATGGTCAATTATGTGGGCGATCAATCCATTGACGTTAAAGATACCTTGAGCGATTTACAAAACAATGTGCTTTCGGCGGTGCTGCTGGTGGTCATAGTGGTTATTGCGGCGCTGGGTACGCGCAGCGCCATGCTTGTTGGCCTAGCCATTCCCGGGGCGTTCCTTACGGGTATTCTTGTGATTGCGATTGCCGGCTTAACCGTCAATATTGTGGTGCTGTTTGGCTTAATCATGGCGGTTGGCATGCTGGTTGACGGTGCTATCGTGGTCACCGAATTTGCCGATCGCCAAATGAGCGAAGGTGTTGATCGCGTTAAAGCCTATCAAATGGCAGCGCGCCGCATGGCATGGCCAATTATTGCATCGACAGCGACAACGCTTGCTGCTTTTGCACCGCTGATGTTCTGGCCGGGCATTATGGGTGAGTTTATGAAGTACTTGCCGTTTACCTTGATTGCGGTACTGACCGCCTCGCTCGCGATGGCGCTTGTTTTCGTGCCAACCATTGGCGCAGTGTTTGGTAAGTCGCGGGCGATTAGCGCTCAAGAAAAAGCGCAAATGATTGAAGCGGAAGCAGGCGATTTAACTAAGCTTAAAGGTTTTACTGGCAAATACGTTGGTGTCTTGTCGAAAGCGATTCGCAACCCAGTTAAAGTATTGCTTGGCACGATTGTGATTGCGGTTCTTGTGATGTGGGGTTACGGTCAATCTGGCCTTGGCGCGATCTTCTTCCCGCAAGTCGAACCAACCAGTGCGATGATGATGGTGCGCTCACACGGTGATTTATCCATTCACGAAAAAGACGAAATCATGCGTGACATCGAAGCACGTATTCTCCCAATCGATGACATTGAAACCTTATACACGCGCACAGGTGGCAATGATCTCGTCGGTACTTTCCGCCTAAACTTCAAAAACTGGCAATTGCGCCGCACCGCTGATGAAGTGATTAAAGACATCGAACAGCGTACGGCTGATATGGCTGGTGTGGAAATTGAGGCACGTAAAAATGAGCCTGGTCCTTCGTCAGGTAAAGACCTTGTCGTGGAGCTCAGCTCTCGTTTTCCAGATAAGCTTGATGACAATATTCGCATTGTGCGCAATGCCCTTGCGGCCAATGGACAGTTTACCAATATTGAAGACACGGGCTCGAAACCGGGTATTGAATGGCTGTTGGATATCGACCGTTCGTTAGCGGCCATTTACGGCGCTGATGCTGCGCTGTTAGGCTCTACCGTACAAATGGTGACGAATGGCTTGAAACTAGGCGAGTATCGCCCAGATGATACTGATGACGAATTAGACATTCGTGTGCGTTTTCCCGAAGACAAGCGCAACCTGAGTCGATTAGATACAATTCGCGTCAAAACCAATGAAGGCTTAGTGCCTGTTGGCAGCTTTGTTGAGCGTACCGCCGCACCGAAAGTGGA